>JBAZZS010000002.1:0-300000 GCA_041658685.1 Candidatus Gracilibacteria bacterium
TAGGGCCAAAGGTTTCAACACACCTAAGTCTCTTTTTGCTTGGATCGAAGGGTTTTGTAAGTACAAAAAATCCATCACTTGCAATCCAAAAAATCAACCAAATTAATTTAACTATCCCGCCCGGGCACACTTTTTACCCCAAATAACGGCTTATTTAAGCCATTATAATTTTTACAATCGAATATCCCATCTATACTTACCAAGCAATTGCAGCCCTAAACTACCATTGACTTATTTTGTGCGCGTGTTATTATCAGCCCCTTACTCCTGACTACTTATGCATGAATCGATCATTGGTCTATTTGGGGGCCGCGGCACTTTCAATTATGGCTACGGCTATACCTTCTTCTTTTGCTCCAGTAAAAGATTCTTTTGGTAAAGCCGCTGAAAGCTCTCCTGTTCCCATTGCCCCTGAGTTAAGAACCGTTACAGATATAGTTAACCCCCATTTCGGGATGTCTGAACCTGATAAACCCGCCTCTATCATCATTGGTAGCCAAGTTTATTTTAATATAGCTTTCAGTGCATTTATGTGTGAATCGTTTGGCAGAGATTGCCCCCCTGCAGATGCTCCTCCTGTGAGAGCTGTTTTTTCTCCACGCCAAATCTCTGCCCTCCAAAATAATCTAAACTTTCTCCCGGAACATTTTCCCATCCGCTGTTTTTGTGATTAAATGGCGACACTTATGAATACAATCACTTGGATGGTAGGAGGAGCAGCTGGAGCAGGCATCAATGCCTCGGGAGAGATGTTTTCCCGATGCTTTACGCGCGGAGGGTTGAATGTCCTCGCTTATCTCGAATACCCTTCCCTGATCCGTGGCGGGCACAACAGCTACCATATTCGAGTGAGCCCGGAACCGGTTTATTCCCAGGTTCGTGGCATTGATCTTTTGGTGTGCTTGAATAAAGAGACTTTTGAATTGCATAAAAACGAGCTTTCTTCCGGGGCCGGTGTTCTTTTTGACCCTGAAAATTTCTCATTGGAACCTAAAAATCTTCCTCAGCCCGAAACCACACATCTTTTCCCGGTTCCTTTCCTTAAAATCGTGAAAGAACACGGCGGCATCGACATCATGCGAAATACCGTGGCTCTGGGCGCGTCGTTGGCTTTGTTTAAATATCCGTTCGAACATCTCGAAGGACTGATTGTGAAACAATTTGAGAAAAAAGGAGAAAAAGTCGTTTCTCTGAATGTAAAAATGGCAAAAATCGGATATGACTATGTTTTGGAACATTTTGATTCGGCAAAAGCGTTCCCCTTTTCCATGGCGCCAACCCAAAATAAGCCAAAAATGCTGCTTTCCGGAAATCAATCCTTATCTTATGGGGCCATGAAAGCCGGGTGCAAACTGTTCTGTGCGTATCCGATGACTCCGGCGTCGAGCATTTTGTCGGTTTTTGCAAAACATGAACGAGACCTCAATATTGTGGTGAAGCAACCCGAAGATGAATTGGCTGCGGTTTTGTATTGCATTGGAGCCGGGTATGCCGGAGTGCGCGCCATGACCTCGACTTCGGGCGGCGGATTTGCGCTCATGGTGGAGTCGTTGAGCCTTGCAGGTATGATTGAAGTCCCGTTGGTGGTGGTGGAATCTCAACGCCCCGGGCCTGCGACCGGTTTTCCAACCTGGACCGGGCAAGCGGATCTTAAATTTGTGATTCATGCCGGGCATGATGAATTTCCCAAACTCGTTTTGGCCCCCGGAGATGTGAGCGAAGCGTACCTTTATATACAACACGCGTTCAATTTTGCGGAAAAATATCATATTCCGGTGATCGTGCTGTCGGATAAATATCTTTCGGAAAGCCATTTTTCAGCCGATGATTTTGAAAAACTCGCGGTTAAGATTGATCGTGGCCCCATGGTGAGTGAAAAAGAAATTGAGAAATTCAAAGAAACCATGGAAGATTTTCCGCGGTATCAAGTGACCGAGTCCGGGGTTTCGCCACGCATTCTTCCGGGCATGCCCCACACCCGTTATGTGGCGAATAGTTATGAGCACGATGCGACCGGAGAGTTGGATGAAAGCGCTGAAAATCGTATTGCGATGCATCAAAAACGTCTTCGCAAAATGGAAACATTGGCCAAAGAGCTTCCGAATCCGCCGATTTATGGGCCCGAGGATGCCGACCTTTCCATTATCGCGTGGGGCTCGACCAAAGGTGCGGTTTTAGAAGCCATGCGTAGTTTGGAAGCTGAAGGGATTCGCGTGAATTTTATGCATGTGATTTATCTGTCTCCATTCCCGAAAAAAGCGGTTTCCGACTTCCTTAAAAAGGCAAAAGAATCTCTCTTGATCGAAGGCAATTATCGCGGCCAACTTGGAGAATTGATTCGAGAACACACGCTTCTGGATGTGGATGAAAAATTCTTAAAATACGATGGCCGACCGTTTTATCCGGAAGAGATTTGTGAAAAAGTTAAAAATTTTATCGGAGAGTAGCGGGCATTCTCTCGATCGCATGGGGAGAACCTGCTCGGATACATGATCCTCGCAGAACCTCCCTTGAAAAAATGCGATCTCAAGAACACCCACTCCTCTCCTCTGCATCCTAATTCCTAACTTCAAATCCCTAACCCCTAATCTTATGCTCGGAATCACTCATCACGATGAACTCAAAGGCATGATCGACCGCAACGACGAATTTATACTCGTGGACGTGTTGCCCCCGGAATCCTTTCTCAAGCACCATCTTCCCGGAGCCATCAATCTTCCGCTTCATGATGAAAACTTCAAAATCATGGCGGAAAGAATGATCCCGGATAAATCCATGGTGGTGGTGGTGTATTCCAAAGATAGCGAATGCGATGCCGGAGCTAAAGCGGCCGAAGCTCTCGCAAAAATGGGATACAAAAACGTGAGTGATTATCAGGCCGGGCTTAAAGAATGGACTGACTTAGGTTATTCACTCGATCGATAAACTTTCCTAATTTTTTTTATGTCAATTCCGCTCAAACATCTCGACAGTAAAACGATGCCGCATTGGTGCCCGGGTTGTGGCGATTTCGGGATTTGGATGGCGCTGAAACAAGCCATTTCTCAACTCGATATTCCTCGTGAAAATTATGTGATTGTGTCCGGGATCGGGTGTGGCTCAAAAATGCCACATTGGATCAAGACGTATGGAATTCACTCCTTGCATGGCCGTCCGGCGCCGGTGGCGAGTGGTGTGCACTTGGCCAACCACAAGCTCACGATCATCGTGATCGGGGGCGATGGGGACGGGTACGGAATTGGGATGGGACATTTTGTGCATCTTTTGCGACGCAATTACAATTTGCTTTATATTTTGCAAAACAACCAGGTTTACGGGTTGACCACAGGGCAAACCTCGCCCACCAGTGACTCGGGGTATTGTTCGATTTCAACTCCCGAGGGAGTTTTGGAAACGCCTGTGAATCCGATTCAACTCGCGATTGCCGGGGGCGCAACCTTTGTAGCGCGCAGTTTTGCCGGGGACATCAAACATCTTTCCGATATGATCACACGTGGAATTCAACACAAAGGCACTGCGATTCTCGATGTGCTTCAGCCGTGCGTGACTTTCAATAAAAAAAATACGTATCAATGGTATCAACAACGCATTCACAAACTCGAGGAAGAGCCGGGGTATGATCCTTCGAATAAGCTGACCGCGCTCGAGGCTGCGTTGGCGTGGGAGGATCGCATTCACATCGGGTTGTATTTTAAAGAGGAGCGGCCCACGTATGAGGATCGCTTGCCTCAACTCAATGATTTACCGTTGGTGAAACAGCCGATTGAGGAGGTGCCGGTTGAAGAATTATTGAATCGTTTGAGATAAAAAATCATTGTACTAAAAACTCCAGAATAACCATTCGAAGTTTTTCTCCTTTTTTTATAACTATATTTTCTTTTACTTTTACGAAACCCTGTTTTTTATAAAAACTTTCGGCGTTTATAGTGGATTCAACCTTCACTTTTTGATGGTTTTTGGAAGCGATTTTGAGTCCGTATCCCAATAGAAGCTTCCCGATGCCTTGATTATGAAAATCCGGATCGACAAAAACAGCGACGACTTCTCCGGGGATTGCATGACCAAAACCTACAATTTCCCCTTTATCTTCCGCAACATACATTTCTCCTTTTTGAATTCCTTCATGATACCCTTCCGGGGATCTTCCCTCTAGCCATGCTGCAATTTGTTTTTTAGTATAAAAATTTTTACATGTGGTGCTCACGGCCTTTGTATGGATCCTATGCATGGCTTGAGCATCCCGAATGATGGCTTTTTTTATTTGCATTACGATTGGGTTACTTTCCCTCCTTCATGGCCGCGACAATGGTTTGACCAAAGGCTTCGGCTGCCAATGGGCCGTTGGCGGTGATGATTTTCCCATCCTGCTCCACCGCGGCATTGGTGTAAGTTGCGCCCTTTTCCTTTAAGTGATCCCCCTCTCCCGGCCAAGAAGTCGCCCGTTTGCCCTTGAGCACTCCGGCATTCGCCAAAATTCCCGGACCGGCACAAATGGCGGTCACCCACTTGCCTTCTTTTTCAAACGCGCGGGCCAAATTTAAGGCCACTTCATCTTCAAAATACACAAATGCTCCAGGTCCTCCCACAAAAACAATGGCGTCAAAATCATTCACTTGCACGTCTTGTAATAAAAGATCAACCGTAGTTTTTCCTCCCAATTTTCCTTGAGCGACTTTGACCGTACTTGTGGTTTTAACGGTAAATCCTTCTTCTTCAAAAACCCGTCGCGGGTCCCCGTACTCCTGTTCTTGATATCGTTCCGGGGCAAGGATCATGATGATTTTTGTCATAGGCTTGGTTTTTAATCTTTTTTGGTTAGAATGAATACGCTTTCGTTTTATTTTATACTCTAAAAATTTAAATCATGCCAAACGTTACGTTTTCCAATTCCGGGCAAAATGTAGAAGTTGAAAAAGGAGAATCGCTCCAAAACGTAATCCAAGATAATGGCTGGCCAATCCCCTTCGGATGTGGAACCGGGATTTGCGGAACGTGTCTTGTTCGAGTCTTAAAAGGCAAAGAAAATCTTTCCCCCATCGATGAAACCGAAAAACAGACCTTGGATGCCATGGGCTCAAACGACGGAGAACACCGATTGGCATGCAAATGCTTGGTGCAAGGGGATGTAACGGTGGAACAGTAGTAAGAATATTATTGAACAACTTCCTCTGTGGCCGGAATTTCTGACGTCACTGTTGGCGTTGTGGTGTCTGGTGTGACAATTTCATCGGAATTCGGAGTGCTATCGATTTCGCCTGTCGCATCCGTTGTTTCGGTTGCAGGCAAATCCGCATTAAACGAGGACACCAACGCTTGCGCATCAGCGGAGCAAATGTCCTGATCTTTTACCGGGAAATTGATTTCAAAAATATAAGGCATTTCCCCGATTTCATATCCGACAATATACTTAAGCCGAATCCCCACTTGATTGATGATATCCAATGTGCGTGCATTGCCTCGTTGCGTCATTAAAACTCCTTCCGTAACGGTCCATCCCTCTTGATAACCTTGCCCCATGGTCCCCGGGAGAACATAACAATCTCCCTCGAGATAAGTCTTATTGACCAAAGCCACACGATTGGGAGCTTTTTCCTCGTCCCAAATTTGGAGATCCCAAGTTTCCGGATTCATACGAAAGGTAAATTCATCGCTGTTTTCATCTACTGTTTTCATGGTGACCACTTTTGACGCCGGGTCTTTTTCACAATTTGATAAAGAATAATATTGGGACCCGAATAAACACCCGCTCATGATGAGGAGTGATAAGCTAATTCCGATGAGAAAAAATGAACGTTTCATGACCATTTCATTAAAAAATAAAAAAGTGCAAAACTTAAGGCCTTTTGCCGCGCCATTTCCAAAAATATTGAAAAGAGCTTTTAAGATGACTCCAAAACACACGGTGAAACAAAAGCCCCAAAATATTACCACCGGAAAGGCGCTTGTGGTAGTGCTCAGCTTCGGTTTCCGGGAAATAGACCACTTGATAACCGGCTTTATGCACTTTTAAACAAAGATCGTAATCCTCCATGAACAAAAAATAACGCGGGTCAAATCCTTTCACTTCGTCGTAGACCTCTTTTTTCATCATAAAATACGCACCGGTGACGAGATCGACGGATTGCGTTTTGTTGTGATCAAAGTCATTCATCAAATAATGATCCAATCGTTTCTTGAAAACCGAGATTTTTTTTAAAGGCGTGCGCTTGATGACCAAATCAAGAAACGTCATGTAACGACGACAAGATTCCTGGATTTTCCCGTTGTAATAACGAAGGCGCGGAGCCAAAATCCCAATTTTCTTATTTTTCTTAAGATGGTCCAGCATTTTTTGCATGGTGTCCTGCTTCACAAAAATATCGGGATTGGAAATCACAATGAATTCTCCTTTGGCATGTTTTACGCCGAGATTATTGGCTTTTCCATACCCCAAATTGGCCCCGGATTCGATCAACCGAATCGTCCCTTTTTTATCCGCTTCGCGCAAATAATCGATGCTCTCATCCTCGGATTTATTATCCACCACAATAATTTCGTATGAAAAATTCGTGTTGCTTTTCAATACCGCCTCAACGCACATCCGCGGGAAATACTTGTGGTTGTAATTGACGATGATTATGGAAAGAAGTGGGTTCATAAATTTTTTATAGCTTTTTTCGCATCGCATCGCGAGAAGGAAGGGCCTTATTTTTATTTGGAACAATTTTGAGTTTCAATTCTCCGACCACATAACTCCCCTCCGGGATGTCTTGATTGATGACAAAACCCGCGCCCACCAATGAATTGCTTCCGATTTTTACTCCGGGCATAAAACTGGCATTGATGCCCACTCGAATATTATTGCCTGTGATCAAGCCGAGCTTATTGGTCCCGGAATCGATTTTCTCATCTCCAATCGCCACGTTAATATTGCCCTCGTCAAACCGAAGATTGCCTGTGATCGTGCCTGCGCCAAAAGACACATTGTTCCCGATCACGCTGTCTCCGATATAATTGGAATGCGTCCAAACCTCATTGCCAAGCCAACTTCTCGCCACCTCGGTGCTAAAACCGATGACACAATTTTCACCCATGTAAGACTCGCGAACGAGCGCGTTGGTGGCCACCACGGAATTTTTTCCAATATACGCGGGCCCCACAATTGTGGCTCCGGCCAGCACTTTTGCGCCCTCTTCGATCACCACATCGCCCGTGATGTTGGCTTTTTTATCGATTTTTGCAAAGGGGGAAATACGCTTGGGTATAATTTCAAAAAAATGCCGCGCCACTTCGAGCACGTGCCACGGGTATTTGATGGCTTGCCAATACCCGTCGTACGCTACGACCTGCATTTTCACCCCGTCTTTGATCATTTGATCGAGCGCTTTTTCATAACGATCGTCGCGCGCGCTTTTAATCGATTTTAAATACTTGTGCAATTCACCCGCATTGCGGTGAAAGTGCAAAACCAAATTCACGAGATCGCTCGGTTCTTTCCCTGCTCCGGGTTTTTCAACAATACTCTTAATTTCGCCTCGTTTATCCGTCTTTAAATACCCGCCCGGGAAATACGATTTCACTCGTTTTCCCAATAAAAATCCTGAAAAACTCTCATTTCCCGAAGCCGCGAACATCAAGCGATACGCCTCCTTATCGACCACATCGTTTCCGCTCACAATAAACAGAGAATCCTGAGGAGAAACCGCCCATTCCGCGGCCAGCACGGCGCCGGCCATTCCGGCTTTTAGATCTTCTTGTTCGATGACTTTGAGTTTGAGGCTTTTTTTCTTTGTCAAAAATTGTTCCGCAAATTCGTTGAGCACCTTTAAATTATGTTTTCCGCCAATGATGAGAATGTCATTCAATCCCGATTCCACCAAGGCCTCGAGTTGATGTTGAATCAATGGTTTCCCGCAAAAGGAAAGGAAGTTTTTATCCTCAATTGGAGTCATGCGTTGACTGCGGCCTGCGGCGAGAAGAAGCGTTTTCATGGGGACGATTTTACTTTTTTAATGAGGTGAGTTTTTTCCAAAGACTTTTCTTTTTGTTGGCACGCCAAAATACCAAATATAAAATTTCTAGAATCCCGAGAGTGTTCACACCCAACAAAACGATAAACCATGCTTTTTGATTGTTGCGCGCGGAATACCACAAGGCAAACCCTTTCCAAATGATGCACCAAAGAATGAGTAGGATCAGCCCGACCAAGGCCCACCAAAACCAAGATTGTTGTGCGAAAGACCAAGGATCCAAAAGAAATTGGATGATGACATTGGTTTCATTATTCATAATGAAATTTTGGATGGCTTCGAAGTTCATGGGAGTGTGTTTTAAAGATTAAATAAAAATGAAGAATTTATTAAAATTTAATGAAATTTCACGTTACGATTTCCCCCAATTTATTTTCTTCTACGGCTTGACGGAGTTCCAGGGCGATGCGCTCACCGTAACTCATGGTTTCTCCATATAAATACCCGGTGATTGGCGTAAACCGAGTGCCCGGCGACCCCGGGATACGCATCGAAACATCAAACACGACCAAGACTTCGCGCCCTTCTTCGGCGGCAATGGCACCTTGCAAGGCGAACGGTCCGATCATCCCGCCTTTGATCTCTTTTTTGAGTGTGGCGATGAATTTTTCTCCGGCTTCAAAGGCTTTTTCCAACAACGATTCTTTGGTGGTGCAAGCGATGTGTCCGGTTTCAATCATCGAGGGCTTGTATCCGCCCTTAATCAATGTGCGTTGAGTCTCGGCATCGAGTCGCAAAAATCCGTCGAGACTGGTTTGGCGGCGCGTGTCCGTTCCCATGAGTTCGAGTTCTCCGTTCAAATTGGAGTAAAAATAATTAAAATTAACCGGTGCGCCCAAAACAAATTCTTCGATCACGGAACGGTCGAGATCTTTGCGTGTGATTTTCCCCAGAGCAATCATCTTGGCGCCAAAGTCGAAATACGCGGCCGTACTTGTAATCACGAAAAAAGCGCGTTCATACCCGCGAATCGCTTCATTCACTTTGACCAAAAGCGGTCCGCCTTTTTGTGTCACAAAATGTTCATCTAATCGTTTTCTCAACTTTTTTTCATCCAAATTTTCTTCGCCTTTTCGAATCATGCGCGGGGTGCGAATCCCGGCTTTTTCCAAAAGATGATATTGGTTGAGGGGTTGATCGCGCTCCTCGAGTTTGACCAATACACGATTGCCGTAAATCGGCACATCGAATTCTTTTTCGATCTTTGCAAAATCCTTAAAATAAACCCAAAAATAACGGTTGTGGATGAAAATGGCGTTGCGTTTGCGCAATTCTTTTTGCACATTGGGCTTTAAAATATCTGAAAATTGATCCACCAAAATCACGTCATCCACGCAACCGAGCGTTCCTTCTTCACGCGTTTTAAAATATTTTGTGTAAGTTTTTTCGCGGCCTTTTTGTGCGATTACGAGAGTTTTAAAACCGTATTTTTTCGCACCATGGCACACGTCAAGAGCGCTATGCCCTCCCAAGGAGGCAATGGTGATGTTTTGGGGGTCGTACGACTTGAGGGTTTTGGCAATATTCATAAAAAAGGAGGGGGTCAAAGGATCAACGGCCCCAGTTTAGCAAAAATGTCAAAAAAAGTCTTATGAAAATACCATTTAGTTAATCTGGGGGAAGAAGCACTTTATGTTTTTTTACAATCCCAATTTCTCCGCAATCCCCTGCATGGCCCTCAGCACAATCTCGACATGTTCTTCAAAAGGCACCCCGAGATCGTCAGCGCATTTTTTTAAATCCTCTCGATCAATTTGCGCGGCGAACCCTTTGTCTTTCATCTTTTTCAACACGGATTTCACCTCAACGCTCCCGATTTTTTTATCCGGACGCACCAATGCTACCGCAGTGACGAATCCACTCAAGCGATCTACGGCTTTGAGCGCTTTTCCCATCAAACTCTCTGCCGGGATGTCTCCGTGCTCCTGAATCGCCTGCACAATATTGGCGGGCACATTCATTTGCTCGAGAATCGGTTTGCCTTTGGTGGGATGTTCTTGCGGCCATTTTTCATAATCGAAATCGTGCAAAACTCCGGCGACCGCCCACATTTCCTCGTCTTCCCCAAATTTTCGAGCGTACGCGCGCATGCCCGCTTCCACGGCGTAACTGTGTTTGTGCATATTTTTATTCTGTAAATTTTCTTGCATGATGCGATGCGCGTCGGGGTAGTTCATAATATGTTGTAATTTTATAAGATAGGAGCGCCGTACTGGTACGGGTTTTTCAGGTTAAAAATTAGCCTAAAATCTTCTCCATCTCCCCGCTCTCAATCCCCTTCTTGATATCGCGAGCGAGGCGGCGGCCGGTGGACATGGGCTCATTGTAGCGCAACCAGGTGTACGGCGACCCGTTGATGTACGGATTGGTTCCGGCCACGATGCGGGCGGAAATTTCAAATACAAAATAATTCAAATCCGTATCAATAATTCCCTCCAAGCAGAACGGGCCAAAAAGCCCTTTGCCTTCCACTCCGGCCAATGTGCGAGAAGTTTCCACCACGCGTCGACCCATCTCATAAAATCCGGGCAAAAGCGACTCACGCACCACCAACGGAATGTTCCCTGTGACGGTGTAACTGGTGCGAAGATTGGCCACCAATTGATCCTTGGCCGCGATGCGACCGATGGAGTCGGCATTGGATTCGTAACGTTTGTCAAAACTCATGATTTCCAACTCATCCGTGAGCGGAGAATAAAAATAATGCACGTACATCGGAACTCCCACGATGTATTCTTGAATCGCGTATTTTTTATGGTCCGGATAGTCCTTGATGCGTTCGTAAAATTCCTCGGTGGAATTGGCGATAAAATAACCGGACCCGCCCAAGGCTCCGTGAAATTTAATGATCACCGGACGATCTATTTCCTCCGGGGTTTTGAAAACTATTGGGAGCGTAAGTCCGGCTTTCGCAAGCCATGTTCGCTCCATGGCTCGGTCCGATTCCCATTTTAAAATTCCTTTGGTGCCGTAGTGCATGACCTTGAGTTTTGCCACAGCGTCAGGGCCCAAGTAGCTGACAAAAGACCCATGCGGAATCACGATGGCATTACGATGAATGAGCTCCTCTTCGAGTGTTGGAAAATCTTTGAAATGTTCAATTTCTAGAAATTCATCGACCGATCCATAATGCTCATAAAGCGGGCGCGTTTTGGGGGTCACCACGCATAAGGTACGGAATCCTTCATCTTTAGCGCCTTTCATGATTTGCAAAGCCGTGTGACTGCCGATCGTGGCAATGCAATAGTCTTGAATTTGAGTTGAATGCATGGGGGAGGATTTATTAAAATGCGATGTTTTGGAAAACTTACCACAAAACAGCAGATTTTGTCGAGGGAAAACTTTTTAAAAACAAGAGATTTTTAAATCCTTCTTTTTTCGAAAGCCCATTTTTGAGCAAAGTCACCGCCATCCACTTTAAGTGCCCATGTATGTACAGCGGTTATTACTTCTAGATTGATATGCTGAATGCTTTGACGTGCTTCTTCTCTTATGTCGGGGTGACAACGGATCTTTTTTCCCCCTTTTTCCATTGCTAAAATACGTGCCACTTCGATATTTACCGATTCTTCATCGTTGCTTACTGCTTCCAGTATTTTAGCTCCTTTTCCCTTAAATCTTTCTAATGCACGGAGAAAAGAAGGGTGGTTGTGACCAAAATTAAAAGCTGCCCACTCTACATTACAATCACATACAGAAGAACTTAAATCAGGATCAGGGCCTATTTTAGGGAAGATCGTATAATTCAATGGGTCTCCCAACTTTACAGTTCCAAGTGTTATGCCTTGCTCCGTAGCTAATTCGCGCAAACCGGCCTCAGCACAACCAAGCTTTGCAAGAATTGCATCCCAAGGTTGACCCTCTGGGACAAGATAGGCTTTTACCATTGATTTTGACCATAAAATCCATCCGGGCCAATCCCCCCCATGACGTAGAGAGTTGCTATTGAGGCAACGTAAAGATTTTACGAGGAGATCTCTATCTAAAAATTTCGCGCATGGGTCCCTTTCGATGACAGTCCTACAACGTGGCCAGAGCTTAAATTGATCGTCTTCCCCATCTGCTCCTTTTAGGGGAAGGCAAAAAGCGGCTCGAGCTGCTTCGGCATCTGCATTTCCTGAAATAAGCGAGGGAATTTGTTGTAGGGTTTCAGCTATTTCTCTTAATAATCTTTGTTGTTCAGAAGTGTTCTCCGAGGCAAGTTCTACCATGATTGAAAAGGCTAAAAATATTCCTTTTAAAACCAAGGATATAATTTAACCAAAAAAGCTTAATCCGTCAAGTACTGTTTTGTTTTTTTATAAATTCATCTCTCTCAGCGCCTTCACCCGCGCCTCAATCGGCGGATGGGTTGAGAACAGATTGGACCACGTTTTCTTTTTGAATGGGCTGGAAATATAGAGATGGGCCGTGCCGTGACTTGCGGTTGGAAGCGGGGTTGAATCTTGTGAAATTTTTTCCAAAGCACTGGCGAGGCCTTCGGGATAGCGCGTGAGCAAGGCGCCTGAGGCATCGGCCAAGAATTCACGCTTTCTGGAAATGGCGAGTTGCATGAGCATTGAAATCAACGGCGCAAAAATAATCAACACAAGCCCCACCACCATCATGATGAGTTGTAGTTGACCGCTTTTCCGGCCTCCTCCCCCACGGCTGTGAAAACTCCAATGCCAAAAAATATCGGTTAAAATCATGATCACCCCGGCCAAGGCGGCCACGAGGGTCATGAGTCGAATGTCGTAATTGCCGATGTGGGAAAGTTCATGTGCAACCACGCCTTCGACCTCTTTTTTCTCGAGTCGTGAAAGCAATCCCGTGGTGATGGCAATGGACGCGGTTTCGGGCTTGCGGCCTGTGGCAAACGCGTTCATGGCCTCGGATTGGATGAGGTAAATTTTCGGGACCGGAAGGCCTGCGGAAATACAAAGGTTTTCAACGAGGTTGTAAACCATTGGATTGTCTTGTTTTTGAATCGGTTTGGCACCATTGGCGGCCAAGGCGATTTTGTCCCCGGTGAAATAGGCCACAAGCGTCCAGATAAAAGAAATCGCGGCTGCGATGATCAATCCAATCATGCCTCCTCCGGGACTTTGTACTTCTGCGAGTAAAAAACCCACAGCCATGACAAAAACCATGAATAGGAGGAGTATTCCTCCGGATTCCCACTTGTTTTTTGAGATTTGAGTGTAAGCGAGGGCCATAGTGAATGAATTACTCTTTCTTCTTGGCTTTAGGTTTTTCCGGAGCCTCTGTTGGGGCCACCGGGGTTGCTGGCGCAGTATCGAATTTAACAGCCACAACCTCTTTTTCCGCTGCATTGTCTAACTCAAAGAAGGGTTCTCGGTGAAACCCAAACATTTCGGCGAACAAGGTGTTGGGGAAAATCTCGGTCTTGGTGTTGTAATCTCGCACATTGCCATTGTAGAAACGACGAGCTGCTTGGATTTTATCTTCGGTGTCGGTTAAATCGCGTTGCAATTCCAAAAAGTTTTGGTTGGCCTTAAGGTCCGGATAATTTTCCGAAACCGCGAATAAGGTTTTCAACGCACCGCTCAACATGTTTTCGGTCTTGGCTTGAGCCTCGGGGTCGCCTTGATTTCCGATCGCGTTGGCACGGGCTTTGGTCACATTTTCAAGCACTCCTTTTTCATGCGTCATGTAGCCTTTCACCGCTTCCACCAAATTCGGGATGAGGTTGTAGCGGCGCTTCAATTGCACATCAATATCCGACCACGCCTCTTTCACGCGATAGCGCATGCGCACAAATGAGTTGTACATCACTCCAAGCCATAACAAGAGAACCACCACAATGCCCAAAATAATCATCGGCATAAAAACATCTTTTAAAGATATAAAAAGTTGCCCGGATTATAGTCCGAAAAGAGGGGGAAATGCAATGAAGTTGGGAAATTTAACGTCGTGCCTCTTCTATTTCTTTCAATGCTCGAATCACGCTCTCGTTTTCCACGACGGATGATCCTTGCGTTCGTCCTAACTGGACCATGAATCCATTGAGAAAATCGATTTCCGTGGGTTTCCTTTCCGTTAAATCCTGCCAGGTCGAAGAATAATGATCCGCGTATCGCCATCCTTCAAAAATTTTCGTCCTTAAACTCTCTCGCTCTTCTAATGGGAAAGCGGTGGCAAGAATCGCATGACATTCCTCAAAAAGATGTTCAATGCGAGCACTGAGGACAGGGTCGGAAAAAAGTTCGGCAAAAGTTTTATTATGAATGGCAGAAAGCCCGTTCAAACAACAATTTACGATTGATTTTTCTGCACGACAGAGATCCAAATCCGGTTCGGTACTACAAAGAATTTGGGCGGACTGAAAAATTTATGAAACCCTTTGCCCGTCCGGAGAATCTTCCACTTTCCATCCTTTTCCCGTATTCGTTGTCAAAAGTCTCTCTCCATCAATCCGAAATCCATCAAAAACCGAAGCCACCATCAATCTTTGCTCTCCCAGTAGGTTGTTAAATTGAGCGTTATCCACGAGACCATTTTGGATGCTCACCAAGGAACCGGCCCGAACTCGCGCTTGTTGAATTTGAGCCAAAATATCGTGCAAATGATGCAGTTTTGTGGCGAGGACCACGAGATCGTAGCTTGAATTTTCGGGTAAAGCAGTCAGACGCGGAGGCATCGCATATTTTCTTTCCTGGATTCGAATAGTATCTCCCAAATGAGCGATTTTCCCTCTTCCTAAAAGATCCACAGAACAACCTCCAGCATGCAATTTTGCTCCTAAAAAAGTGCCGACCGCCCCACCCACCACCAGGATTTTCCTTTCTGAAGGATTCTCTTCCATGCCAAAGCAATAATAAATTAAGGGCTTATTCTTGCCCAGAAACATGAATTTGTCACGCGAATTTTAACTTTTTACTTTTTATCCCAAATTATCTCGAAAACCACAATCCCACTCCGGCCACAACTATCAGATAAACCGCAAAAACCGTTAACCGGTGATTTTTTAAGAATCGCATCAAAAACGCGATGGCGAGATAGCCGATCACGGCAGACGTTACGAAGCCGACCAAAACCAATTCCGTACCGGGGAGAGGCACTTCTCCCTTGAATACGCGAATCCCGGTGAGAAATACGGCGCCGGCGATCGCAGGGATGCCGAGAAGGAATGAGAATCGGGCCGCTTCTTCTCTTTTAAATCCGAAAAATAACCCGGTGCCGATGGTCATGCCGGAGCGTGAAATTCCGGGAAGCAAAGCCAAGGCTTGCGCTACGCCGATCACGAACGTGTTGAGCAAAGTGAATTGTTTTTTTTCATCGAGTTTTGCCACTCTTTCCGCGAATAAAAAGAAAACCGCCATTACGAGCAAAAACAAACTCACGGCCATGGGGTTTCGAAACGTGGCATCCATCCAATCTTCGAGCGTAAATCCGACCACCACAGCCGGAAGCGTGGCAATGACGATGTAAACGATGAGTTTTTTTTGTCGAAACAAGCCCCAAATATCCTTCCAAAAATAAGCGACAATGGCGAACAACGTCCCAAAATGCAGGGCCACATCAAAACCCTTCAAATCGGCTAAGGGTAGCTTAAAAATAGACTCCATCAACACCAAATGCCCATCTGAAGAAATGGGCAAAAATTCTGTGATGCCTTGGAGAATGCCGAGGAGGAGGGCTTGGAGGAAGGTCATGAGGAAAATTAATGCTTAAACGACCTTATCCCGCTGAACACCATGGCCAAACCGAGTTCATCCGCGCGCTTGATCACGTCTGCGTCGCGCATGGAACCGCCGGGTTGAATGATGGCGGAAACGCCGCAACGATGAGCTTCTTCCACTCCGTCTGCGAACGGAAAGAATGCGTCGGAAGCCAAGACTGAGCCTTTGATTCGATCGCCGCCTTTGTGTGTGGCAATGAAAACCGAGTCCACACGGGACATTTGGCCGGCACCGATGGCGATGATCACATCAATGCCTTTTTCTTGATCGGTCTGAGCAAAAACCACGGCATTCGATTTCACGTGTTTGACGATTTTTCGGGCAAAAAGCATGGTCTGAATTTGCTCCTTCGTGGGCTGGACCTTGGTTACGACCTTGAGATCCTTTTCCGTGACCTCGTATTGATCCGACGTTTGAATCAAAAGTCCTCCACTCACACTCTTGACGTCGCGTTCATTGGGATTTTTTCGCAATTCGCCGGTTTCGAGAAGGCGCATGTTTTTCTTAGCAGTTAACAGTTTCAACGCGGCTTTTTCAAACGACGTGGCCACAATGATTTCCACAAACAATTTGCTGTCAATGATGCGCTGGGCAATCGAGGTGGTGCACTCGCGATTCATGCCAATGATGCACCCGAACGCAGACAACGGGTCCACGTTGTAGGCCGCGTCAAAGGCGGTGTCGATGTCTTTGGCCGACGCCACGCCGCACGGGTTGGTGTGCTTGATGATGGTCACGGTCGGGCGTTCAAAGTCCCCCACAATTTTCAAGGCCGCATCCACGTCGAGAATATTATTGAACGAAAGTTCTTTGTTGTCCTGCAAAAGTCGTGCATTGGTCACATTTGGGTATTGGTTGCTGGGATCTCTGAAAAAAGCGGCTTTCTGATGCGGATTTTCGCCATAGCGCAATTTGCGAACTTTTTCATAATGCAAGTTGAGAAGTTCCACAGTCCCGCCCTGACTCTTCAAATAATCGCTGATGGTTTCATCGTAAAAATACGTGCGATCAAACGCGGTGATGGCCAATTTTCGGCGTGTTTCCATACTGATTCCGCCGTCATGTTCCCATTCGTCCATCACGAGTTTGTAATCTTTGATGCTCGTCACAATACTCACATGTTTAAAGTTTTTGGCTGCGGCTCGAAGTAAAGTCACGCCTCCGATGTCGATTTGCTCAATCGCCTCTTCTTCGGTCACTCCTTCTTTGGCAACCGTTTCCTTGAACGGATATAAATTCACCACCACCAAGTCAATAGGTTTGATTCCGTTCTTTTCCGCTTCCTCAATATCTTGGGGGTTGTCGCGGCGCATCAAAATCCCGCCCGCCACTTTGGGGTGAAGGGTTTTCACTCGGCCTCCAAATACCTCGGGCGAACCGGTGTAGTCCCCGATTTCAATGACCGAAACCCCGTTTTCCTTGAGTAATTTCGCGGTTCCTCCGGTGGACAAAATTTCCACCCCTTTGGCCTGCAATGCCTGCGCAAAAGGCACCAGATTCTCTTTGTCGTACACGCTGATGAGGGCTCGTTTTGGGGTTTGGATGTCAGACATAGAAAATTGGGGGTTAGGAATAGGGGGAAATTCACCTTATCTCAGCTGCGTCACGAAAATTCAACATGCAGCTGATATTCAGTTGCTACTCAAGCTCACTCCGCTTCGCTCCGTGAGTAGGGAAATCAACTCCTCCATGACTGCACGGATTGCATCGTAAAATGCGCCACATGGATTTAAGCCCGCCACGGATCAATCCGTAACGCAAAATCGCCAAACGCGAATATTCGGAGCAGCTGGGCGTGAATCGACAAAAACCTCCCGGAAAATTATCTTTTAAAGGCCCGTGATCCGGGGACAAGGTCTTTTGATACAACCGAATCATGAGCAACGCCAATTGTTGCGGGATATGAATCAGGGAGATGAAACACTCTTTGATAAAGGTGAGCATAGGCACGGAGAAAGACATCTTTTAAGACCCGGGTTAGTGTAAGTCCAAACCGCCACAACGTAAAGGGAATATACATGTAAAACGCGATCCTTGCCCTACTTTACTTTCCGCCTCAATCGTCCCTCCATGCGCCTCCACCAAGGCTCGTGCAATGGTTAGCCCCACCCCAAGCCCCCCGGTTTCCCGAGACCTTGATTTATCGGCGCGATAAAACCGTTCAAAAATATGGGGTAAATCTTGTTGAGAAATTCCCTCTCCGTTGTCTTGCACCGCTATTTCAATCCCCTCTTTTTTAACGCGAACAGCGAGGGTGATTTTCCCTTTGGAGGGCGTATGGAGAATGGCATTGCTTAAAAGATTGATCAAAATTTGTGAAAATTTATCTTTATCCACCTCCAGTTGCGGGGTTCCTTCAACACAAATGGAAAGTGTAATATCTTTCTTTTCATATTCCGGTTTCATTTTCATCACCACCCCCTCGATCAATGATTTTGCATCATACGATTTAAAAATCATGCAAAGCGTTGGATTTTCCGTTACGGATAACGCGCGGACATCTTTCACCATAAAGGCCAATCGATCGGTCTCTTCTTTTAAAAGTTCTATTGTTTTTTGAGTGAGTGCTTCTCCTTGAATGGTGCCATCGTGAAGGGCCTCCAAATACCCACTGATATTGGTCAAAGGCGTGGCAAGCTCATGCGCCACATTGGACATCAATTCTTTTCTCAGTTTTTCCATGGCTTCCAATTCCGAGGCCATGGCATTCACCGAACGGCACAAATCCCCGATTTCATCCTTGCTGTGAGTCTCGATGCGATCTTTGTATTGTCCTCTTGCGATTTTTTGAGTGGTTTCAATCACTTTTTTTATAGGATTCACCCAAAATTTCGCAAACCAAAAACTGATCAAGCCCGCTAAAATTCCGCCCACCATTGCAGCCAAAGTAAAATAAATTTTTATATCTCTTAAAAAAAGATCTTCCGGGGGCCGTCCACCTCCCTCGCCTCCCGGCCAAGGAAATTGCGGCGGATTTTCCCCGCCCAATAAATCCCTAAATTCCCGAGAAATAAAATAATGCGCCCCTAAAGAAACTAAAACCATCGTGCCCAAGGCCACGGCCATAAACCCCAAAAATAATTTGGTCTGAACTCTGATTTTCATACTTCTTTGAATTTATAACCTATGCCAAAAACGGACTGAATGTAGCGAGGTTTTTTTGCATCATCTCCCAGCTTTTTACGTATATTTTTAATGTGCACATCCATGGTCCGATCAAAAACAAGTTTTGAATGGCTTTCATAGATATTTTCCATCAATTTTTCCCGAGAAAAAACATGTCCCGGGTGAGAAGCCAATACTTGAAGCAACTTAAATTCCAAAGCGGAAAGCTCAATGATTTTCCCCCCTTTTTTTACTTCAAATTTAGCCCCGTCCAAAGTTAAATCGTTGATTTTAAATTTTTCCTCAAGAGAAACTTCCGGATTTGATCTTCTCAACAACGCTTTGATTCGCGCCATCAATTCCTTGGGACTGAATGGCTTTGTAACATAATCATCTCCCCCCAATTCTAAACCGATAATTTTCTCAATTTCTTCTCCTTTTGCGGTCAAAAAAATCACCGGCGTTTTCGAGGAAAAACGAATTTTTTTTAAAATTTCCAAGCCTTCCATGCCCGGCAACATCCGATCCAAAATAATGCAATCCGCTTGAATCGTTTCCGCTAAGCGAAGTCCTTCTTTCCCGTCCAAAGTCGTGATCGCGCGAAAGCCCTCTTTTTCGCAATAAAGTTTCACCAAATCAGCGATATGGGGGTCATCTTCGATGATAAGAATCGTGTTTTGCATCCAGTGAAGTGTATAAGGAAGAGAAAAACGAAGCAAGCCGCTTCTCGGGTCAAAAAGGGGTCGTCGACGGAGCCAAAAGCTCCGTGGTTTTTAAATACGCATGTCGCTCCTCCACAAAAGTGCGAACCAACTCGACCGCCTCCTCGAATGCCGTCTGATCCACGATGGCGTGTTCTGTGTTGTAAGTCGTAATAAGGGTCGCGAATTGATCAATGATCGGAGTGATTAAATCTTGTTCATAAATTTTTTCATACAACAAACGATAACGCTCCTCATACAAAGTCAAAAATTCTTGGGTTGCTAAAAAACGTTCTTTTAAAAGATGATTTCCCTTATTCATCCCTCCTTCACCTCGTTGATTTTGGTCGCCGTCAACCTCTGCATTGACATTGACCTCAAACATCTGCCCAAACTGCCCATCATTTTCCCAATAAATACCCAAAGAAGCGCCTCCTCCCATCCCCAGTTTCCCAAGACTTTCATTCGCGTCCCACGATAAAATCGTAAATCGTTCGGTCTCAAAATCATAATAAAGATAATAATTATTCCCCATGCCTGCCAAGGAATCACTGTTGGAAAGTAAGTTTTGGGCCGCCAAATAATCGGCAAAAGCGATCACTTCCAAATAATCATCCAGTTGAGCGGCAAATTCTTCATCCGTGGACTCACTTACAAATCGGATGAATTTAATTAAAGGAGTCATGTCTGCATCATTGATGGCTGTTTTTTGTTCAAAAATTTCTGCATATTCGGTGGGGTCTTCTCCCAAATAACTGAAATCGTTCCCCACTTGCACCACTTTATATAAAACACTGTTCGATTCCGGGAAATATTCATCGATGTAATGCTGATCCGGTTGTTCGGCCAAGGTGTAAAGCAAAGGGTCGGACGAAGCGGTCAATTGTAAAGCCACATAAACGGATTTGGGCGCCAGAATTCCGACGCTGTTCAATACCTCGTTGGTGACGGGTTCTTGCAAAAGCGATTCGTCTTTTGATATGCCACTTGTGCGCAAAGCAATCTCCGAATATCCCCCATAACACTGCCCTGTCACAAATTCATCAAATTTAAGAAGATAAGGAATATTATTGCTCTCTTGTTTTTGACTGTCTGCAGTGATGCCCTCGGAGACCTTTTGGCCCAAGACTTCTTGAGCGTGAAATCCTCCTTGAGGTCCAAACCCTGCCGGAGGCTCAAATCCCTCGGGGAACACCATCCCTTCCGGCGGTTGAAAGCCCTCGGGGAAATCCATGCCTGCCGGAGGCTCAAATCCACCCATTCCTCCCCCCATTCCTCCCCCCACCGCGGTCCGCAACGACGCATTCCCTTTCAATCGAATCCCCACATTATTCAGCCTTGTGCCATCGATGATCACATCCACGGCAAAATAATCTTTTCGATCCGTTTCCAAATAAGTTTCATTGAGCGTCTCATACAAATCATCGGTTCCGAGAATTTGAATTTCATGCACTTGAGTTTCATCAAATAAATCGACTATTCCCTCTTGATTTGCGGTGCAAGTTTGGAGCTGCACGGTATCACTCGACGTGTAAGCCGTGATATTGAAATCCCCTAAAACCCAAACCCCGCCCAATGTCAAAAAAAGGAAAGTGATCGGGAGCCATTTATGACGTTGGATGAGCATTTTTTTCATAAATCCGTGTTGTTATACCCGGTGATCAAGGTCACCTTATTGTTCCCGTTGAGCTGTTTGATCTCTTCCAAAAATTCGCGCGTATTGATTTTTTCCTTGGGAGAAATACTGTAAATCACCTCGGTCAACATCCCGGAATGAACGGAATCCACACTGATCAAATCCGATGCTTTCGTGTATTTCACCAAGGCCTCATTGAATGAGGTATCAAAATTGAGGTTATTGGGAACCTGAATTTTAAGGAGAAGATTGACCGCGGTTTGAGCATACCAATTAAAACGATTCATGATTAAAATGGCGCAACTGATAAAAACCGTGGCAAGGATCGCCAAAAGATAAAATTGCGTGCCGGCCGCCATCCCGATCGCCATGGCGAAAAAGATAAATCCAACATCCCGAGTTTCCTTTACCGCATTGCGGAAACGGATGATGGAAAGCGCTCCCACCAATGAAAAGGCGCGAGCGATATTGGACCCGACAATCAACATGATCAATGCCGTGATCATCCCCATAATCACAAGGGTATGGACAAAACTTTGCGTGTAGGACATGCCTTTGTGCGTGATTTTATACACATAAGCAATGCCTCCGGTGAGGATAAAGCTCAATGTTAAAGCCAAAATCACATCCGTTACCGTAAAAGCCCCGGATAAATCTTGAAAATTCAACTGATCTTGAAGGGCTTGAAAAAAAGAATCCATAAAAAAGGGTTAAAGAGAAATAAAAAAACGAGAAGAAGGCACTTTTTCCGAAACTTCCAAACTTTGACAATATTTGCTCACCCGAATAAGTTTTAAATTGCTCTCTCCCACAAATTCGGTCAGCCAATACGGAACACGTTCGTTGACTTTGATTTCCATAATCACATGATGAAGGGCTAACAGGGATTCCCCTTTTGCTTTTGACCTGAGATCCAAATCGTGAGTTCGATAATGAAGATCCGTATCAAATGTCACTCGCAGGCCCTCGTCATAATCCGTTCCCAAATAGGCTTTTCTGAAATAGCTCACCACGGAAGTCGGCTCCAGATTATAACGAAGAACCATTTCATGAATTTCTTCAGCGATGGATCTTTCTTCAGGAAGCAAAATCTCGGGGATGGACTTTCCTGAACACAATTCCAAGGCGTCTTGATAAGCCAGGCGGAGGCGACGTTTTTGCGTCACCCGATCCAAACGCTGTTTGATTTCCACAAAAACTTTTGTTTGGTCAGTCAGGGGTTCCGACGATTCATAATGTCGAATCCTCAATTTTCTTCGAAATTTGATGCCTTCGATTTTTTCCCAATAAAAATGATATTTCGAGGAATCATAATATAAACTTGAAAGACGATATTTCCCTCCCCGACCATAAGTATCCGGATGCAAATAGCCTTGAATTTTATTCTCAAAATGAGCGGCCTGCTCCGATGTTAATAAATATTTAAGTTCGAACCGATTGAATTTTCGAATGATTCCCGAAACATTTCGCATGGCAAAAAAGACAATCAAAAGATGAATGATTGTTTTTTAATCGCTCTTTAAGAAGGAAAGATGAGGAAAATGTGAAAAAGTTGTGAACTTTTTAGTACCCGTACAAAAAGGCCGGGTTGATCTTTACGCCATCACAAGTGAGCTCTATGTGCAAATGAATCCCGGTTTTCCCGTATACACGACCCGTATTTCCTTGGTTTGATATGATTTGTCCCGTAGTCACATAATCTCCCACTTGAACATGAACGGTTGAATTGTGAGCGTATAACGATTGGCAATTTCCCAACGGGGTATCTCCATGATTGATCACAATCACATTCCCGTAACCTCCGCTATAGGAACCATCGGATACCGCGCGAGTCACGGTTCCATCTCGAATTGCGACCACCGGCGGCTTACTGGTGTCTGAAATATCAATCGCATAGTGTCCCCAGTGGAACCATTGAGTGATCGCCCCTGCGGTGGGTCTGACCCATCCTTCCCCTGCATCCACCACATCCACATCCATGTTCGTGGCTTCCGTATAGTAATCTCCTTTAATGGTGGTGCTTGCGGTTGTGACCGTAGCGGTCGTGGTATAAACCGGCGGTTCATAGGGTTTTTCTCCTCCCACCACAAAAATCTTGGCCCCGGCTTCAACGGCTCCATCTTCCGAAAGATTATTCATGGCAATGGTGCGTGTTTTCATGGCATCCTTTTCTTCATCGGTTCCGTCATAATATTTAGCATAAAGTTTATCGAGATTTTCCCCGCTTTTTACCGTAGCTTCATATCCGTTTGCGGGCGGAATACGGAGTTGTTGTCCCACTTTTAAATAATTCACATTTCCAAGCGCGGTATTGGCCCACAAAATGGTATTGGCATTCAAGCCATACCGATACGCGATGACCGACAACGTGTCTCCGCTTTGGACCTCATGGGTCACCCATTCATTCCCGCGATTCAAATATTGCGCTTCTCCTTCCCAAGGAGTGACCTTGGCCAAATACCCTTCATCATCGGTCACGAGATTCACCGAAGTATCAATCGCCAAATAATCCGAGGATTCATAACTACCCCCAATATCATAAGCGCTGGTCAAACTCACGGAGTTGACCACAAAAATAAACAAAGCGAGAACCATGACTCGTTGAAAGAGCTGCTGAGCCGGAGAAGTGCCACTCAAGGGGTGAACGAAGCGTTGGCGAGCATTTTCCGCGCAGAGCTTCATGCGACCTTGGAGCTGGCGAACTCGTGCGAATTCGGTCCGCATCTTGCCAAACATTTTGTAGTGACGCTCCTTGCGGGCGTCCAAGTTGACGGTACTAATGGGTCTCGGGGTTAGGACTAAAAACTAAATTTAGACTTCACTCATTGCTCATTTCGTCACGTTTACTTTTTTACTTTTAAGATATTACCCATGCTTGGCACCCAAAGTCAATGCAAATCGTTTACTTATTTATTTTTTATATTTTGGGTAATCTTATCGGGCCATGTGAATACAAAATGACACAGATTAAAACGTCTCATCTTGCCTTTTATGGCATCTATATGCGAAGCTAGGGACATGGGCTCCATACGCGTTCTCCCCGACACTCTCATCAATCAAATCGCGGCCGGCGAAGTCATTGAACGGCCGGCTTCGGTGGTGAAAGAATTGGTGGAAAATTCGATTGATGCCAAAGCCACGCACATCACAGTTGAAATTGTGAAAGGCGGGATTGAAAAAATCATTATTACGGATGATGGGATCGGAATGGATGAAAGTGATGCCCGGTTGTCTTTTGACCGACATGCCACGAGTAAAATCGCGTCTTTCGAAGATCTTTTTAAGATTCAAACCTTGGGATTTCGAGGGGAAGCGTTGGCCAGCATTGCGTCGGTTTCTTCGATCACACTCCAAACTAAAACCGCACAAGCGCTGGGAGGGATTCGACTGGAAATGGAAGGCGGAAAAAACGCCACGGTCACGGCCACGGGATGCTCCAATGGAACCAAACTCGAGGTAGCGAATCTTTTTTTTAACACTCCGGCGCGAAAAAAATATCTCAAAAGCGACCCCACCGAATATCGCCATGTGCTTGAAACGCTTCAGGCCAGTGCGTTGGCGCACCCGGAAATCACGTTTCGATTTGTATCCAATGGCCGCACCATTTTTGATCTGTTAAAAACGACGGATTTAAAGGCGCGCATCGGTGGATTGTTTGGCCGTGCCGTGAGTGAAGAAATGATTCCGATTTTTTACGGAGGACGAGACATTCAATTGAGCGGCTTTATCGGAAAACCGCATGTGGCAAGAACCACGCGCGGGTATCAATATTTTATTATCAATGGACGACCCGTGCAGGACACGCGGTTGGGGTATGCGATTAAAGAAGGTTATTCCAACCTGATTCCCGCCAGCCAATACCCGGTGTTTGTCGTGGGAGTGACCATTGCTCCGGCCAAGATCGACGTCAATGTCCATCCGCGAAAACTTGAGGTTCGATTTGCGGACCCGCATGAGATTTTTCGTGTTTTAAAATCGAGCACCGAATCCTCCCTGGGAAAAACGTCCATTATTCATAATGCGCCGTTGCGAACCGATGACCTTGATATGCCGGCGTTTTTGCGAAAATCATCGATCAAGGCCGTGGAACCGCAAAAATTAAAATTTGAAGAAGCCGGAGAAACGTATAACCCCTCGATTGCCGCCACTATGCCGTGGAGCGAACCTGCCGGGAGTCATTTTGCCCCAACGCCTCGTATGTTTGGAGGTGCTGCCCCCATTTCAGGGGGACTTTCTTCTGCAGACACCGAAACTCTTAGTGCCCGGCGTGAATATTTACTCAAACGACGCGCGGAACGGTTGGCGGCGCAAGGGATTGATCCGAACACCACTATGAATTCGACCCCTGCGACTTCTTTCAGTTCCCCGACGGTTGCTTCATCGATTCCCCTCACGGTTACGGCAACTCCAAGTTCCTCCTCTTTTGAAACTCCCCTGGTTGAATTTTCTCAATCTTTTAATGAAGCGCGACCTCAAGGTCGCATTCGCCCGATTGCTCAACTCAAAAACAGCTACATTCTTGCCGAAGATGAGGAGGGCCTCCTGATTGTGGATCAGCATGCGGCGCACGAGCGCGTGATGCTTGAAAAATTTAAGGCGCGGGAAGCAGATCGCAGTATGGCCAAACAACCGTTGCTCACGCCCCTTCATCTCGACCTCGATTATCGCGAAAAAGCGCTGATGGAAGAAAATCTTGAGCTTTTAACTTCGCTGGGATTTGAAATTCATTCGTTTGGAGGAAATAGCTATGCCGTGGATGCGGTGCCGGACTTTTTGGCGCAAGATCCGATCGAGGATATCATCAAAGGATTTCTCAACGACCTGATGAACAACGAGCCCCCCAAAGAGTCTACGCGGCGACATGATCATGCGTTGCACACCTTGTCGTGTCGGGCCGCAGCCAAATTCGGGCAAAAATTATCGCATTACGAACAAGAAGCGCTTATTCAATCTTTGATGGCCACGGAAAATGGCTCGGCGTGCGCGCATGGCAGACCCACTCTTTTCCGAATTACGTTTACGGAGTTGGAGAGAAAATTCGGGAGATAATGACCTATCTATTTAATTTTATCTTTACACCAAAGGGACCTTTTCTTAAGAGACGGTCAAGTCGTTCTTGTTATACTTTATAGACCACCCTTGTTGTCCATGGCAGGGTAATCCCCTTTTTCTATTTTTTAATTTTATTAAAACATGAAGTTCAAATATAAAAAAATAGGCGCAATGATGAGCCTATTGTTCGTGCTTTCCGCTGGAGCATTCTCTCCTATTGGCGCAAGTTTATCCCAAGCCGATGTGCCTGGACCCACTTTAACTGTTGGGCTTTCGCCAAGACCTACCAGCCAAACGGTTCCCGCGGGAGAAATGGATATTCAATCTGTTGATTTTAGTTTTCGTTCAACAAGAGGGCCCATAACCATGACAGACCTTGTTTTAACCGGACATCTCGATGGCGACAATGATGGCACCTATGATTCTGATGGAACCGGTTCGGATGCAGGGGTAAATATTGAGGACGTTGTAACCTCGATTTCCCTTTATTCTCCGCGCTCACGAACCATGATCTCCGGTGCGGAAACTTTCTCTTCCTCGGGTACTGTGACCTTTTCAGGTTTGGATTGGACTATTCCGACGGGTGGAATAAGTCGCCTGGATATTCTTGTTAATACTTCTGCCTCCCTTGCGAATGACGTCTCCTTTTCCATTGATATTGCGGATCTCAGCGCTGATGTCGTTGCCGAAGATGCCGATGGGAATACGCGGATTGCTCGCGGAACCGATGCACCCAATGGAGGAACCAGCCCTGTGGTTGCGGTGACGGTTGAACCTGACATCACTGACGCAGTTATAATTGCTTTCGCTGGCCCTTCAAGTTCCGATGTTGCCATCGACTCTTCTGATTTTTCTATTCTTGAATTTTATATTTGTTCCGAGACTAATGTGGAAGTCCAACAATTGACTTTTGATTTTGTGGGATCCAGCGGGATCCTTCTCAACAGCACGCATACCGCCGCCAATTTCTTAGATCTTAAATTGGTGGATATGGATACTGGTGACGTACTGAGCGGACCTCAAGATATTAGTTTATCCGGGAGTGACACTGAACAAACTTTCAACTTTAGTGATGCATTTACTATTGATGCCGAAACCTGTCGACATCTTGCCCTTACCCTGGATGTTGCGGATGAATCTTCTCTTGTCGGAGAACAAATTTTTGCCACATTAAAACCCGTGAGTGTTACCGAAGGAATTTGGTCTTTGGAGCATGAGGCTTATGTTACTCATATCACTCCATCTGTCTCCATTGTTGGAAATATCATGACGCTTTACGAATAGAAGATTTTATTTAACATCCTAAAAAGAGGGCCTTAAAAAGGTCCTCTTTTTAATACAAATTTCATGTTTCTGCTCAACAATTTCATGTATTGATACAAAATCATGAAAAAAACTTATGACAAGCGTTTTTTGTTGTAAAAATTTTTAACAAATAAGTAATTTAAAAGGTTAGAACAGGTCCGTTTTTTCGTTAAAAACGATAACACCTTTTTATAGATTTATGATCTTCTCTTGTTCGCGCTTTAATTATCCATAAAAATGCATTTGTTCGAACTTTTTTAAACGGACAAAACATGCCCGATCTTCACCCCACATGCCCATGGACCGGATTGCCTTTTACCGTAACTGAAGAAGACCAACAGTTTTATAAAAATCTCGATCTTCCGCCCCCGATCCTTTGCCCGGAAGAAAGACAACGCCGCAGACTCGCTTTTCGAAATGAACGAACGCTTTATCAACGCACGTGCAGTTCTTGTAAAAAGCCACTGGTTTCCATTTACCCGAGTGACGCGCCTTGTCCTGTTTTTTGCCATGATTGTTGGTGGAGCGACGACTGGGATCCGTTGGCTTTTGGAATGGAAATGGATTTTGATCGACCTTTTTTTGAACAATTCGGAGAATTGTTGCGAAAAGTTCCTCAAATCGCCCTCAACAATGCGAGCAGTGAAAACTCGGAATTCACCAATCAATCGTCCCATAACAAAAATTGCTATTTGGCGATTGTGGCTAATCACAGCGAAGATTGTTTTTACGGCACATGGTTTCAGTATTGTAAAAACTGCATGGATTGTTTGTATTTAGAAAAAGGCGAAAGGTGTTACGAGGTCATCAATGCCAAAAACTGCAACCACTGCTCCTTTTCTCAAAACATCGAAAACTGCTCTGATTGTTTGTTTTGCAAAGATTGCATCGGGTGTCATAACTGTTGGGGGTGCGTCAATTTGCGCAATAAAGAATTCCATATTTTAAATAAAAAATATTCCCAAGAAGAATATTTGAAGAAAATCAAAGAATTCGATCTTGGAAAGCATTCGATTTTATCTCAACTCAAAAAGTCTTTCTTGAAATTCACGCAAACCTTTCCCCATAAATTTTACATTGGGAAAAACAATGAAAATTTTTCTGGAGATTTTCTTCTCAATAATAAAAATGCGTTTGAAAGTTTTGGATGTCGGCACAATGAATCCATTAAATTTTGCTACGACTCATGGAGTAATCAAAATTGTTACGATCTTACGGAAACCATCGGAAATCGTTTTTGCCTGGAAATTGAAGGGAGCGACGACAATGTTGAAAGCGCTTATTGCACCAAAATTTATGCGACGAATCGAGCTTTTTATTGTTCGCACTGCCGCTTTGATAAAAATATTTTTGGCTGTGTGGCGCTTCGAAAAAAGAATCATTGTATTTTAAACAAACAGTACACAGAAAAGGAATATGAAAAACTTTTGCCACGACTTATTAAACACATGCAAAAGACCGGGGAATGGGGCCAATTTTTTCCTCCTTCGATTTCCCTTTTCCCTTATAACGATACTGTGGCGCAGGATTATTATCCGCTCTCAAAATCAGAAGCCTTGCAACGCGATGTTCGTTGGTCGGATTATAAAACTCCGATTCCACAGGTTCAAAAAATCATTCCGGCTCATAAATTGCCGGATTCTATCAAGGATATCCCGGATGACATTTTGAATTGGGCGATCGAATGCGAAGTCAGCAAAAAACCGTTTAAAATTGTTCGAGCTGAACTTGAATTTTATCGAAAAGAGAACCTTCCCATTCCGCGAAAGCATCCCGATATCCGCCATCAAGAAAGAATCGGCTGGCGAAACCCTAGAAAACTGTGGGATCGAACATGCCAAACGTGCGAAAAAGCCCTTCAAACCACGTTTTCCCCGGATCGTTTGGAAAAAGTGGTTTGCGAAGAATGCTATCTTAAAGCCGTGGATTAAAATCACCTCCCCAACAACTTTGCAATCTGAAAATCGCGCAAAAGTGTGGTGGCCCAACGGGAACCATCGAGCGTTTCTTCGTATGTGATGCCCGAGATTTCGTCAACCTCAGGAAAAGTTCCGTACGAATTCAAATCCGGGGCGGCAAATTCTTTTTTAAATACGGTATTGAGATCTCCTGGCTGCTTGATCACATGCAATCGGTATTCGGCGAGAGAATTGAAGTCGAGCGTAAACGGGAGCATGTAGGTCAAAGTGATCGTCTCGCTTTCTCCGGGGGAGAGGTCCCATTTAAAGTAAAAATAATCCAGGCCCAAGTCGAGATCGGTGTGTGTTTCAATGGCTGTGGTCTCAATGCCGTGAGCAGAGACAATCGCGCTTTCGTGTGGTACATACACGCGCATGGCCGAACGATTCGTGCCGCGTCCCAGCATGTCGATCATCTCCGGGCTCACGTCTGTAAAACCAAAACTCGCCAACAAATTTCGTAACATCATCTCATCCGTATCGGTCCACGTGTGCGTGCGAGTGATTTCAATTTCATCGTAAACCAATCCGTCCTGTTCGATTTGTGTGCGATGCGTAATGGATTGCTCAAGATAGGGGTCGGTCTTATTCCCGCCAATGGACGTGTGAACCACGAGCGTGTAATCCTCTTTCGGGACCACGGGATCGATTTTTCCCAAAAGCCCCAATTCCTCAAATAAATCTTGGGCTCCCGGTTCATCCGAATAAATGGAAAAATGCTTAGCCAATGCCATCTCCTCCGAAAGCTGAAGCAAATCTTCCCAGGGTTGCAATTCGCGACACCGCGTTTGAACGGCCTCAACAAATTCGCCAAGCACCAATTTAGGGGTTTTTATTCCTGTTAATTTGGATTCCACCATATAGGAAAGTACGGTTGAAAAATTATCGGCGCTGAGCGCGATGGGCAAACTTTCCAATTTGATCGGTCCTGTGATTTGCAATAATCGACTCACAAAAGTCAGGTCCACGGTCATGACATAATCCACGCCACGGCCCCCTTCCTCCTCCAAAAACCATGCGCTCTTGGCGGATGAAACCGTGAGATCCGGCGAATAATTCGAATCTCGGAAACGCCAATTGTTCGTCAAATCCGCGATCTCGCCGGGAGGAGCGATGGGCTCGTAATACTGCCCGTCCAATTCATACACATCATTGAATGTCATGTTTTCCAAATACCCGTCGTTTACGTCCAGTAAAACATAGCTTCCGATGAATCCGCCTCCGGGCCGCGCCTCATTGTTGTTTTCCAAAAGCACGAGATAAGTGGCGGGGTGCTCGTCGCCTAAAAGATTGAGGAGTTCGGGGAAAAAAGTATCGAATTGGGTGAGCACATGGGTGAGTTCTTGAAGTTTGGCTGAAGAATCTCGAACTTGAGTTGAAACATCGGAAGGAAGCAAGGTTGTGTCCACGAAAGCCATGCGTTCTTGAGCGGAAAGCGCGGATTCCAGCGCAGATTTAAAATTTTTCTCATACGCATTTTTTAAACTCTCGGTGAGCGAAGGGCTCACGGAATCTGATTTTTCAGTGAGAAAACCCCCGCTCAATGTTTTCATCTCATCCACAAATGCCATGAACAATTCTCCGGCTTTTGAAATTTCCTGCCCTGCGGTGAGCACATTCGTTACGCCGGCGGAAAGTTCTCCCCCATTGCCTCCGCTGTTTGCATCTTCGGATAAAAACCACAAATAATCCTTGGCCGTCTGAAATTGCGTTTGCGCAAGAGTGAAATTATTGCGCGAAAGATCACTGCTTAAAATCGAATTCACACCCGAATAGGCGGCTGTGGCCACATTTTCTTCCAATTGCAGGCCCTTGTAATACACATTTACGCTGTTCAAAATCACGACCACCCCCAAGCCCAAGGCAATCATACGCAAGGCCTCACCCAAACGGCTCGGTACGCGAATCGCCGGGTCCTCAATCTCTTCATAAAATTGTTTATCGGTTACAGAGGGATGACCCGCTTTTTTTTGCGAAGGATTTTTGGAATGAATGTCGTTGAAAACTCGCATAAATAGAATTTTATTCCAGTGAAATTGGAGTCACAAAATGCACGGTGCCGAACCCGTCATCAAATCCATTGAAGGAAGATACGATTTGAGAATTTTGGTTTTGCATAGCCCAGATTTGATCTCCGGAAGAAAGAAGTTTTTCCACATTGAGATAAGTGGCGGTTTCCACATAAGACGTTTGGTTCCCGGTTGCGGTTTGAATCACGGCTCGCAATGCCTCATCCGTAGTGGCGACAAAAAGAAGGTCGTCATACACCACAAAGGCGCAGAGTAATCCTCCGTTTTCTTTAAAAATTTGTGTGTAAAAAATATCGTCTTCTTCGGCTTGGTGTGAAGTTAAGGCGGACACGGAAAGCGTAGAAGTTTCCTTGTTGATTTCGAGATAACCGCGAGTGAGTAATTTCTCGAAAAGAGTGGTGACCAAACCGCGTGCGCCACGTTCATCGTTGTCGATTTCCAAGGCGAGGATGTACGCGGGCGTGGACTCTGTACACACTTGCTCGGTGTCGGTTTCAGGGTTGAAGGTACAAACGGGGTCGGGCTGAAAGAAACCTAATGCGGATTCTCTACCGAATAATGTTAAAAAATCCGGGGCATCGGTATTTTGTTCCCGAGCATCGCGAGCGATTTCTTCGCCAAACCAAAGTGTTATTTTTTCATTCATCCACTGCTCCAAAGCCGAGCCACTCACCCCATCGACCGCATCGAGGACATACGCGAGTTGGTGCACGAAGCCGGGGCCACTTCCTCCTGCGACATTTTGCCCTCCAAAGAGTTGAGTGATTGTGTCCGGGAAATAGTTAAGCAAATTTCCTTTGTATTTTTTATCGTTGTGAAAAAAGGATTCAGTGCCATCTCCAATGAGAGTTTTGTCACCCACCCAATAGGTTTGAATGCGGGTTGAAGTGCTGTCAGGATCGACTACCGCGCCCATGGCCGGAAATAAGGCGAAACTGTGGCTGAGCGCCTGCAAGCTAATCGCTGCCTTGGGGAAAGTCGCTCCCAGAGTTTCGATATCCAGATTCCAACCCCACTTGAGCCATGTTTCAAGTTCTGAAGGTTTTGCATAAAAGAAAACCGCGGAATTATAAGGCAAACTCGGCCGTAATTTCATAAAATTTTCATCTTTTTTTAATGAAGGTTCTTCGTTGTTGAACACGGCTTCAATTTTATCGAGCAATAATGTTCCTCCTCCAGTTACGAGATAATCACCGATAAATCTGTAGGGCATCGACTCTTCTTGATTTTCGAGGCCCAAGGTTTGGAGGGCCATTGTTTCATCTTCAATTTCGTAAAACATCAATTTTTCGATAAAACTCCCACCAAAATCTCCAGGCATCCCCCAAATCGCACCTTCATTGTTGTAAATCCATGCCATACCCACGCGATCTCCCAAACCGGTTTCAACAAATTCGGTCCGAGCATTGATTGTTGGTTCTTCGGTCACGCTGGCCGGAGGAGGGCCGTCCGGATAAATTGGGAAAATATCCACGGAAACGGGCTCGGGTTCCACGATCAATCCTGAAAAAGGCAGATTTCCCCACCAACTTGGCGTTTCGCCTGTGCTCATCATGGTCTCATATTGTTGAGTCGAAATTTCCACATACGCGATCGTGCTGTCCGCAGGCAAAAGCTCGGACAAATCTTGAGGGGCTTCGATTTTATACGCCAACAGATAGGCTCCCCAGGCTAAAATCACTAAAATCGCGACCAAAATCCCGCCGCGCACCCATTTGCTTTTCATCAAAAATTCATGCCAGCGCCTCAAGAACGCCGGGGACTCAAAATAAACATCCTCCACCGGATTCCGCTTGAGTCGTTTAAAAACTTTTTTTAATTTTTCAAGGAGGATCATGAGAAAAAGGGCGAGTGAATAAAGATGCTTTCACTCTACCAAAAGAACAGGTTTAAGGAAATTAAAAATCAACCCACAATTTTAAGGTAACATTTTTGGCAATACACGAGCTTGGAACTTTCGGGGCGATGCGGGCTTAAAATGATTTCGTTACATTTGAAACAAGGCCGTCCCCACAATTCATGCGGATTTTTTAAGCTGAGTCTTTTTTGATGGCGACACGAGGGGCACGCGGTCGGCGTCGGCACATTTAATTTTTGATAAAACTCTTGTTCTTGCGGGATGATTTTGTAAAATTTTCCACAGGATTTGCATGCATTTGAATTCGGGTCCGCGGCGCTGTTTTTAGCATTCGTTTGCGAAGTGAAAAGCTCTATTTTGGGCAAAGGATAATAATCCTGCGCCACGGTTTCGCCATACTCAAACGGGGATAACGTATCGGGAAAAAACTCGCCCCACTCTCCTGTTTTTTGCATGTGTTCCGCGATTTTCAACGCCAATTTCTCGTACTCCTCTCGAGAATATTGTTTGTTCAAAATGCAGTACTGTTTGCGCTTCAATCCCGCACATCCAAACACGTCGTGGCACCCCACCACAAAATCCGAATAATAAATATTCGAATAACCCGCGATATAAAACCCGCTTAAGATATTTTTTCCCTCAATGCACATGCCCTCGCACGTGCGCTCCACGCCTTTTTTGGACGAACCAAAAATGTCGAAGGAATCTTTGCAATTCATGGAAAAATTTGCCCATTTGCAATCCTCAAGTCGGTCGGATTCGAATGAAAAATGTGTATTTTTGGAATGTGTGAGATGGTCGCCGGAACAGTTTTCAGTATGAAGAAGTGTGCCGGCCCGGTGGATGGCGCGCGTTTGGATATTTTTTAAAAAACTCTGTTCCAGAGCATCGTAAATTTCCCGTTGTGCAAAACTCCACGCTGCTTTTTTTGCATCATATTCCTCTTTTGAATATTGCACATTGAACAAACAATATTTTTTATATTTTAAATTGAAACAACCCACGCAGTCTTGGCACGAATGACAATCAAAACAAAACGCGAGATTGGTGGAATTTTTGCACTGAATCGAGGCAAGGATGTTGTAACAACGGATGCAATCAATGGAGTCGTAACAAAGTTCGCAGTTTTTACATCCCGAACAATCCACGCAATCCTTGTCCGAATCCGCGAGGTTTGAGTAATACACATTTTCGCAGTTGCTGGCCCCAAATGTGAGATAACAATTTTTACAAAAATCGATGAAATTGCAGTAATCGCTATTTTCAGACTGCCAAATCAAGAGATTCATGCGCGGCACGTCATGAAGTAGAGTGTTGAATTGTTCAAAAAACGGGCGATTGAAATCAAAATCACGGCCATAAATCGTGGGATCCCAATCGTCGCTCCACCATTCTTTTTGCGAATAGACTTTGTAAGGCTTATCGGGTGAAAGATAAGAGATGAGCGGCTCGCCGGAACGCGAGGATTTGGTTTGATAAAGCGAGCGTTCATTACGAAATGTAAGACGACGCTGGTCTCGACATTGAGGGCATAAAGTGGGAGGCGGAATCACCACCTTTTTGCCATCGAATGTGGGGCTGATTTTTTCATAAAATGCCACGTCTGCGTCTGTGATTTCGAATGGTTTTGAACAATGCGAGCAGGATTTAAATGTCATAAAAATTTCATGAACAAAATATGAATTAAAATTCATCACGATCGTAAGGCGGTTTTTTAAATTTGTTTATTTTTCGACAAAAATCGCCTTCATCCAAGGTTTTTACAGATTTAAAATCGCTCTTCTTGATTCTACGCCAAAGTGGAATTCCACAAACGTTGGTATTGAATCATTTTGGCCTTTGCCACTTCCGGGGCCTCGGTTTTCACCATTTTAATTTTTCCTTCCGCATCTTTATAAAAGGAAAGATACGTGTCTCCAAACAAATAACTGAATTCAAGCGGGTATTCTCCGTTTTGGATGAATTTGGTTTCCCTTTTTTCCCCGCCATCGCGACCAGCCAATTCTTTTGAAAAAGAAGAATTGTCAAAAATAATCGCATCGGCTTGAATCCCTTTTTTCACTCGTTTCTTAATGAATTCTTTTTCAATTCCGGGGCCAAAAAATTTCATCACCGCCTCAAAAGATCCCACGCACCAAATAAAATCGTTGAGTTTGTAGGGAATATTGAGATAAAAATCCGTGAGCTCATCCTGTTCATAAATTTCCACATGCTCCGGCAAAGCAGAGAGTGTGTTGAGCTCTTTCAATTTTTGAGCCGTGCGTTGCAAGTGGCGACTGTTGCGTTCAAAGGTTTGAGCGAGTTTCCCGAGTGGGATCGGCGTGAACGTGAGCGGAGTCTTTTCTTGAGAAGGCTTGATGTAACCTTTTTCAGAAAGCGCACCCAAAATCTTGTAGGTACCGGCTGTACTGAAGCCCAATTTTGACTTGAGTGCGTTCGCATCACTCCCCGGTTTCTTCAATAAAGCGGCCATGATATCGGCTTCGCCCTCGGTAAGGCCAAGGGTTGAAAACACCTGTTTGAGATAAGCTTTAATGCGCATACTTGCATTTAATCATATTTTTAGAAAATGTCAAATTGACATTCTTTCTATTTTGGGTCAAAAATACCCCCTTGCCAATTGTTTTATTCTAAGAACTAAATTTAAAGATTATGTCGAATGAATTGCCATTTTTTTTAGACGAAACCGAGCGGTCAGAGGCCCTACCTATCTCCATCGATCCTAATGAGTTATTTAAACATATCGGTTTTGCTTATAGGTTAATACGATCCTCTCGGAGAGCTTATTGCATTCATCACGGGGATGCGTATTGGATTAGTTTTTTGGCTGAAACACTTATCCTTCACTGTATTGTAAATATAGGGACATACAATAAAAATTATTCACTCCCTACATTTATTAAGAATCGATTCCACGCTTTCTTAAATGAATGTTTCAGGACAGGACAACTCCCTCTAAATCCATTGTATGTCGAAACAATGAGAACAAGGGCTTCTCGAGATGTCGCGGGGCACGAAGAAGAATTTCTTGAGGCTCTCGCTGATGCCCCGGATCAAAACCCTGAGACTGTCATTAAAGTAACGCGAAGGGTTCGATCTAGAACCAATCATGGAAAAATGGAGAATCGTACCGATAAGTATAAAATTCTCTAAATTCGAGAGGCGCTTGAAGGACTTCGAGCCGCCAGAGTATCATCGGCTGAATCGTTAGAGGCCCCTCTAAAAAATGCCAACAGCTCAACCCCCTTGCAAGCCTTCCTTCCTGACCTTTCAAGGGGTAAAGATCATCCTGAAGATGCTATCGCCACGCAAGAAATCAGTCAGGCGATCTTTGAATTTAGGACACAATTAAGGGACGAGAGAGATCGAGCGATTTGGGATCAAAGATTACACAGTGCCACTCCCGCCTCTTTATCAGATTTAGGGAATCAATTTGGCCTTTCAAAAGAATGTATACGTCAAAGTGACAAGATGTTAAGAGAGGAATTGAAATCATTTTTATTGAAGCGTTTTGGAGGTGATGAATCCTTGATTCGTTCAACCCTAATGGCTTGGGTTAGAGAAGCTGAAGTTTTTTCTGAAGATTGAACGGATTGAATTTCAAGCGTTTTTCGCGTATAAAATACTCATGAATTCCAAACAACTTCGACGACAATTCATTGAATTCTTTAAAAAGCACGGGCATGCGGAGATTTCCGGGGCCTCGATTATTCCGGAAAATGACCCGACCGTGCTGTTTACTACCGCAGGCATGCACCCGCTCGTGCCGTACCTGCTTGGCGAGGCGCACCCGCAAGGCAAACGGCTCACGGATGTGCAAAAGTGCCTGCGCACCGATGATATCGACGAGGTCGGCGACACCACGCATCTCACGTTTTTTGAAATGTTGGGCAACTGGTCTTTGGGTGATTATTTTAAAAAAGAAGCGATTGCATGGAGTTATGAATTTTTGACGTCCCCAATAGAAAAAGGCGGAATCGGATTCGACCCCAATCGTTTGCATGTGACATGTTTTGCCGGAGATCAAGATGCGCCAAAAGATGAAGACGCGGCTCAAGCGTGGGAAGCGCTCGGATTTCGACGCTCGGATTCTGTGCCCGAAAGCGATCGATTGAAGGAGAAAAAACTCATTTATTTTTTCGGAAAAAAAGAAAATTGGTGGGGCCCGGCCGGACAAACCGGACCGTGCGGACCGGACTCGGAAATGTTTTTTGAACGCGACATTCCGGCGTGTTCGCCCGAGTGTTCGCCGGCGTGCGATTGCGGAAAATTCGTTGAAATTTGGAACGATGTTTTCATGCAATACAACAAGAATACTGAAGGAAAATTTGAACCCTTGAAACAACAAAACGTCGACACCGGTATGGGGTTGGAGCGCGCAACATTGATGTTGCAAGGCGTTGAGACGATTTTTGAAACCGACTTATTCGCGCCAATCATGGCAAAAATTGCAGAGTTTTCGAGAAAATCATTGGATACCCTTTCCGAACCTGAAAAAGTGTCTTTTCGAATTATCGCGGATCATTTGCGCGGGTCGGTTTTCTTGCTCGCAGATCCTCGGGCCGTGCGGCCTTCCAATACGGATCAGGGGTATGTGCTCCGTCGATTGATTCGACGTGCGATTCGGCACGGGATGAAGCTCGGGATTGAGGATTTCTTCACTCCCCTGTTGGCGGACACGATTATCGAGCATTATGGAGAAATTTATCCGGAATTGGTGCGTTCCAAAGATTTCATTCGCGCTCAACTGCAAAAAGAAGAATCTCAATTTAGGACCACGCTGGTTTCCGGGGAACGTGAATTTGTGAAAACCGCGGAAAAACTCAAACTCGGAGGATCAACGATTCTTTCCGGGGAGGCCGCGTTTCATTTGTATGACACGTATGGTTTTCCGCTCGAAATGACCAAGGATTTGGCCAAGGAACACGGGCTGACCGTGGATGCCGCAGCGTATGAAACCTGTTTTAAGGCGCATCAAGATAAATCGCGCTCCGGCGCTTCGCAAAAATTTGCCGGAGGCATGGCGGACGCGAGCGACCAAACCGTAAAATTGCACACTTCCACTCATTTGCTCCAATTCGTGTTGCGAGAAGTATTGGGCGATCACGTGTACCAAATGGGGTCCAACATCACGCCTGAACGGTTGCGTTTTGACTTCACGCATTCGGCCAAAATGACGCCTGAACAGGTGAAAGCCGTGGAGGCGCGAGTGAATGAATTGATCCAAAAAGATTTGCCGATTTCGTTTAAAGTGATGACTCTTGATGATGCCAAATGTTGCAAGGCGATCGGGGTTTTCCCGTCCAAATATGATGAAAAAATCAAGGTTTACTCGATTGGCGACACATCGATTGAAATTTGCGGAGGCCCGCATGTGGCTCACACGGGATTGTTGGGTACGTTTAAAATTCTCAAAGAAGAATCCTCGAGCTCCGGAGTGCGCCGGATCAAGGCGACCGTGAGTGGCGGGCCGGAAAAGGTGGAGATGGCGGGGCAAGAAGCTTAGCGGAGTGGCGGATTTTCTTTATCCCACCACCGACTCCTCTTCCAAAATTTTCATCAATCTTTTGAAGTTCTCAGGATCTTTGTTCACATGCTCCATGCCGATGAGGGAAATTTCTTGAATTCCTGAGGAAAAGAAAGCCAAAATGACTTCCATGTCCCCGGTTTTCATCAAATCTTCCACTTTTTTCTCATCAAATGTGGATTCGTAGGGTTGTAATTTTTCAATCAATCGAGGCCCAATTTGCTTGCCGATATTTTCGAGGTCTTTTGTGCTATTGATTCTAGATAAATCCACGCCTTTGATTTCTTCTTTTAAGATAGGAATGATCACGTCAAAAAATTGATTCATGGGCTCTAAGCGCGGCTCGCGTTTCACAAGATCTTTTCTGAAACTTTGAGCGCGCAATCGGTACGCAGCCACTTGTTCATCAGTAATCTCTTCCATTTTTTTATCAGGCATAGTCAATTCAGCTTTTCTCAAAATATCCCCCGCCCCGGGCATGGCTCGAAACATTTTTTCAAAACCATCACGCCCCAATCCCATTTTTTCCATTTCAGGGGTCATCTCCGGAGGAATTTTTGACATCATCATGTCCGCGAGCAAAGAATAGGTTCTGTCGTCAAGTGTGGGTTTGATTTCCCTGACCGTCACTTTAGTTTCCGTGGATTCGACGACCGGAGGTTTCGTTTCAAGTTTTTCCCCGTTATTGATGATTTTTGTCTCGTCCTTTGACGATTCTTCTTTGACTTCGGCATTGGTTGGATTTCCTTGGATTTTTTCAGTCTCTTTAATTTCGGGGGAAGTTGCCTCGGGTTTATTTTTGGCTTTTGGCTCCGGTTTTGGCGGAAATAAAAACCCTTCCATTCTCACGGTTTCGCCGTCGTCGGCCAGGACTTTCAATTTCCATCGCCCGTCCTGTTCAAAAATTTCGACATATTCCCCAGGTTCCACTTTATCCATATTGCTCGCCCCAATCGCTTTGTCTCCCTGCCGATTTTCAGAGGCGTTTTGCAAATAATTCAAACAATAAAACATCACTTGTTCCGGCGTGCGGGCACCCAACCCCTTATCCGCGAATTGTTGATTCATGGCATCCAAAATCGCCTGACTCACCGGCATGCCGTTCAATTCCGCTTCTTTCTTTTTGAGACTATAATTCAATTTCGGAGAAGCCAACCCTTCCCAAATATCCTCCTCCAAATCCGTTCGCGCCTTTTCACCCAAATCGCCCGAAAGCTCGAGTAAACTTTTATAAACCTGATCGCGCTCTTCGGGAGTGAGATTTTTGTAGCGATCCGGAGAATCCCCTTTTGGGAGAATCACTTCTTGGCCCGAGGGCATGGTTCTGTTCTCGAGAGGCATGGGAGGGGATGAGTGATGAAATTTACAAATCTTTAAATTATATCATAAAATCCCCTATATTAAAAGGTCCTGTTCTCTTGTTTGAAAATTTTTGCCGGCTATTTAGACAAAGGTTGCCTCAAAGGTATAAACACCAATATCTAATATAACTTCTAATTTTCTTTTTAAAGAATCTGCCGTAAATCCTTCTTTGGGGCTTAAGGATATCGTGTTTTCATCATTTTTTGTATTAGCACTGTTCCCAATATGTAAACACCTAAGCTCTCCAATTCTGCATTTATCCGCGGGCTTTCCTTCATATGTTATGTTGGAAAGTTCTCCTATTGTCCAATTCTCTGGAATTTCTATTCTTGGCGCTTGAGCCATTGGCACTGGATCTGGCGTAGGGGGGGGGCTTTTCTCTTCTTTTCTTTCCCTCCATTCTTCCATAGTGAATTGGTTATTTAAAAAGGAGGTTAAATTACCATAAAATTTTTAAATTTCAAACTTTTGCTCCCTCCAGATAAAACGACTCGATTTTTGTGATTTTGACGCGAACGTAAGATCCGATGAGACTTTTACAATTTTTTACGGATTTTTTAGTAAAAAACACCTCCTTAAAATGTGGCGTCCTTCCCGAATAGCGATCTCCTTTTTGCTTTTCCACCAACACCTCCACGACTTGACCAAGATAAGGTTTATTTCGCGCGGCCATCCCCTTTTTTAAAATTTCATTCAATACGGCGAAGCGACGCTTTTTCTCCTCAAACAACACATCATCCTTGAGGTGCTTTTCCGCATACGTGCCTTTGCGCGGAGAAAACATGGCTAAATACACCATGTCCCACTTCACTTTTTTGGCCAGGGTGCAGGTTTTTTTGAAATCCGCCTCAGTCTCGCCCGGAAATCCCACAATGATGTCGGTCGAAATCGCGGCATCGGGCAAATACTTGCGAATCATGTCGATCAAATTCAAATAATGCGAAGCTGTGTAGGTGCGGCGCATGGCCTTGAGCACCGCATCGCTCCCGGCCTGAACAGGCAAATGAAAATAGGGCTGAAGCGTCTTGAGCTCCTTGTGCAATCGCACCAATTCTTCGCAAAAATCATGCGGGTGCGGCGACAAAAATCGCAAACGTCGAAGTCCGTTTTTGTGAAGTTTGTCAATTTCGCGAAGCAGGGTGAGGAAAGGGCGCTCGGTTTTTTCGAGTTTTTTTACGGCGCGAGAAGAGGCCATCGCATTCTTTCCTTTTCCGAAAATCTGACTGTTGAACACCACGTTCGGAATCCCGGTGTGCTGAGGAAAATGACCGCTCAATTTATCCGCCACGCTGAGCCCGTACGAGTCCACGGTTTGACCGAGCAATACAATTTCAGTAGCTCCTTTTTTCACCGCTTCTTTGCACTCGACCAGCACTTCGTCCATGGGGCGGCTGTGCTCTCGGCGGCGGCTGAACGGCACAATGCAATACGTGCAAAATTTGTCGCACCCGGTCTGAATCGGGATCCACGCCTGCGCCGCAGACACGCGCTTGGGCGCAATGGTGAAATAATCTTTTTTGGCCGCTTCAACGCCTTTTTCAAGCTTTAATTTAAGCGAAGGTTGCGCTTCTTTTAACAACTCACCGAGTCGGGCGAGGTCATCGATGCGAAATACAAAATCGATCATCTTAATGCGGAAAAGCGGATCTCTGGGTTTTGCTTTTGAATTACGAATTCCGGACGATCGCGTCATGCACCCGGTGACACCGATGAGAAGTTTTGGATTCTTTTTTTTGAGAGCTTTGAGATCGCTCAATTTGCTATACACTCTGTCTTCGGCTTTTTTACGAATCGAGCACGTGTTGAAAAGAATCAAATCCGCTTTGTTTTCATCGATGGCCGGTTTGTATCCCAGACCTTCGAGCACGGCAGTGAGGCGCTCGGAGTCCGAGGCGTTCATTTGGCAACCGAAGGTATGGAGAAAATAAAGCATAAAGTTAAAATTTCCCTTCCACGATCCCCTTAAACATCACAAACGGAAATCGATGCAGGCGTGCACGGAGGATTTTTGTGTTTTCGCATAAATGTTTTTCCAATTCATCGAGTGCTTTCCATTCGTTTTCAATGTCGGTGCGCGATTCGAGCCAACCCATATCTTGCGCCACCGACGTCCCGGCTTTTACATTATCGAACAACTCAACCAGCGCTTCTTCGAGATCTTGCTCTTTTTCCCAAACCGTACGAAATCCTTTCGCTTGGCGCGCGGCTTCGCGTTTTTCAATCACTTTTTCAATCTGTGGCGACGGCGTTTTTTCAACCCCGAGATAACTCTCAATAAGATAAGGAACGATATCCCGGCGATGCGCCATTTTTGCAACCAATTCCTCTTCCACAATACGAATCTTTTTGGCTTGGACCAAAAGATGGTCGAGGACCCAGGCAAGACCAAGGATGATGAGAATAACCAGGGCGATGAGGAGAATGAGAAGTTTTGGCATAGAGTTAAGTTCGAAATACTAAACAAATACAAAATCAGAATATCGAAATTCAAAATAAATAAAAATACAAAATGCGGGCACTTCGTCCGCCTTTGGCGGGACTGCGTGCCTTATTGCACAAACGTCTCCCCTGAGGCGGTTAAGTCCTCCTTGTCGGTTGAAGCCGGGATTGGAGTTGGCGTCGGTTCTCCTGGTTTTTCTTCTTGTTTCAACTGCGCTTTCCCTCCCCCGGTTTTCCCAAACGCAAAATCGCGCTTGTATTGATTGGCCAAATCCATAATGCGACGCGCAATGTTGTACGGATCTTTCACATGATGAATTTCAAATAATATTTTTTCCGCTGCGGTCTGCACCATCAACGATCCGAAATTAAACAAATTACTCAAGATCCCTTTTGATACATGTTTTACATCTTGAATTTGAGACAACTCGGTTTCGGAAATCACTCGGTGCATAAAAGAAATCTGATTCACGAAAATCATGCGCTCGTTGGTCACAATGATGATGTCGATTTCGTCTTCAAGCCATCGAATAAAGGTCACCAATAAGGCAAAATCTAAGCCAAGTAAAAAGAAAATCGTTACCAGCTTGGCCGTATTCGGAGTGATATCCAGTCCCAATTCCAACCACGCATAAATCCCAGCCAACGTCCCTACGGTGAGGACCATAAACAACACTAATTTTACGTACACAATCCAATGTTTAGAGATGAGATGTTTGACGATCTCGTTTTCTTTTTGTCCGGGAAATCGTGGAAGCATGGGGAAATAGTATTTAGTATGTAAAAGTTAGGGGGTTCGGACACTCACTTCGTTCGTGTCTGGGGGGAGCTCACTTCGCTATCGCTACGTGAGTGGTGAGTGGGACTCGGAAGCGCTTGATATTGCCGTGGCAAAGGTTTGACTCCTCTTTTTTCTTTACCCCGCTCCAAAATATAACCGCGTTTAGCATGATTGATCTGATTGAAATAGTACTCGGGATGAGGAAGGTCACGCAAGATCATCGAAGCACTGGTGGTGGATACGGTCACGAGCAAATCGCCGTAATTCAACAAATTCGGCCAAACCCCGGCCTGATGTTTTTTGATGTCTTGAATTTCATGCAAGTCCACAATTTCTTTATCATTACAAATAAATATTGTTTTTTTCATATTGATGACTCGATAATTGGTTAAAATAACGATTTCAAAATAATAATTGAGCAGCCGTATAAAAAAGAAATGGGTCAAAAGGATCAAAAAAATGGCGGCGATTAAAAAAATGCTTTTAAAAAGAAGGCTGCCCCTCGCCTCTCCGGCGGAAAATAATGAAATCAACACCAAAATCAATGAAACCGACAGCACCAAACACACTCCAATAAACGGCAAAAGCACCACCGGATGTTTGCGTGTAAAATTTTTCACCTCCTCATTCTTTTGCTGACCTTGGAAGTGACGATCCGTATTGTCGAGCTCTTCGATCAATAAAATTTCCATAAAAAGGGGTCACAGTAGATCGGGAATAAAAAAAATCGCGAGCGCAAGGCTCATACTCAAGGTAACGATCAAATACAGTCCAACGATCCAATGCAAATGAACGATGCCTAACAAAAGGGTGTATTGAGATTCCTCAAAACGGTGCGCTTGAATGTACGAATACAGCCGACGAATGGAAACCACGCAAAACCCAAACGACACAAGAGCCGCGGTTCCGGCAATGAGGGCGAGAATGGGAGCCATAAGGGGAATGATCAATGTACGAATGCCTAAAGAGGAGAAAATGCGAAGCTTTTTCTTGAGGTCCCCCGCTCGACAGGCTCAAAGTGACAGTTGGCGATACAGCGCCAGGGTTTCTTTTGCCGCGCGCTCCCATGAATAATGAGAGTTAAGATTGTAAGAAGCTTGGCTCAAGCGTTCCTGCAAGGCTGAGTCGCGGACGAAATGGGCCAGGGTTTCGCCCATGGATTTGATGTTTTTGGGGTCGCAAAAAAGCGCGTTTTCCCCCAGGATTTCTCGATGGATGGCGATATCCGAGGTTAGGATCGGCGTGCCAACTGCGGCGGCTTCAAGGAGCGGAAGATTGAACCCTTCTTCAAGGGAAAAATTCACAAATCCCAAAGCGTTTTGGAGGTATTGAGCGAGCGTTTCGGGGGAAAGATAATCGGTGGTCCGAATTTTCCCGAGCAAAGGATTCGACGGTTTTTTAATTGTAGGCGCTTCGAGAATTTCGCGCAAGCTTTTGAGCTCGGTATAATAAGGATTATCCAGTTTTTTTGCCCCAACCAAAACGAGGTCTATAGGGGTCGTTGGCGCCACATAAGAATTGTAGGCTTCAACCATGCGAAGGACGTTTTTTCGAATGTCGTAACCGCCTATATAAAGGAGGTAAGGATTTTTGAAAGGACGTTTTGTGGGCTTATTTTGGGTAAAAATCGGGCTCGCAGCCTCGTGAATCATAGTGATTTTTCCCCACGGGTATTGGATATGATCGCTGAGCGCCATGGCCGTGGTTTGCGACACGCAAATCAGATGATCGGCTTTAGGCAGAGCTTTTTTCATATACGATTGAAAAAAACGCGAACGTAAACGGGGCTGATAATGCTTGGGGTTGGTCCAGGGGATCACGTCGTGCACGGTGACAACCGTTTTAGGTGCGTTGCATCCCGGAAAGCGCGGATTGGCCGGATACGGATAATGCGCGAGATCGACTTTTTCTTTTTTAAAAAGGCGCGGGACTTGAATTTGTTCCCAAATGAATTTGCGAAGACAAGCGGGGATGAATTTCTTTTCAGGAAGAAGGACGAGACGGACGTTTTTGGAAAAAGACGAAAGTTTTTTCTCTAAGGCAGGAAGATTGGATGGGATCGCCACCACATATTCCACCGACGAATCTTGCTCGGCAAGCGCGTAAAGCAAGTGAGCGGTGTATTGGCCGATACCGGTGTAAGGCAGCGTGAGAAATCTACCATTGATGCCGATCTTCATAAGGTATGAGAGATTTTAATTTTACACATTCATAATACAGGTTTTTTTTGATGTGTTAGCCAAAAAACAAAAATATACTTGACAGAATCCTTTTTATAATGTTACTGTGACCACCTTTCGCCTTTTTGGCAAAGGTTTCAACTCACTATTTTTTAAAAATATATATCTATGTTCGACTCATTCAAAAGATTTTTCACTGAAGAGCAAACCCCTAGTGCACCCACCTCAGCGGAGGTTTCTTCCCCTTCTAGCTCTAGCGTTAACTCTTTTGCTCGTAATGCTCTCCTTGCAACTGCTCTTTTTAGTGCTACTGGATGTGCAAACAACGACAAAAATACTGGCACCACTGATTCTGGGGTGGAAATTCAAGATTTAGACGGAGATGGATTTACGAACCTGGGAGGCACTGCCTCTGAGTCAGATTGTAATGATGAGGACGCTCATGTTTACCCCGGAGCCACTGAACTTTGCGATGGAGTGGATAATAATTGCGACGGCGTTGTTGATGAAGCAAATGCGGCCGATGCTAAAACTTTTTATACGGATGGAGATGGAGACAGCTTTGGCGATCTCAATAGCCCGGTACGAGCTTGCGCACAACCCACAGGAACGACAACTGCTAATTTTGCCACAGACTGCAATGATACTGAGGCCACGGTTAACCCTGCTGCCACGGAAATGTGCGATGGAATCGACAATAACTGCGACGCGGTCACTGACGAAACTACCGCCGCCGATGCCGCCACTTTTTATCGTGATGCGGATGCGGATACTTATGGAGATGCTTCTGTGACTCAACAGGCTTGTTCCGCTCCTTCTGGCTTTGTTGCCAATGCCACGGATTGCGATGATGCTCGAACCGAAACCAATCCCGCAGCCGATGAATATTGTAATGGGATAGACGATAACTGCGATGGCGATGTGGATCCGACCGATTCCGTTGATGCTCCTATTTGGTATCTTGATAAAGATTCTGATGGATCTGGCACGGATGAAACCACGACCCGCCAATGCACTCAACCCGCCGACCCTGTGACTGGAGTGAGTTATGTTGATACGGATGGAGACTGTGATGACACCAATAACACGGTCCACCCCGGTGCGATCGAATCCTGCAATGGAGTCGACGATGACTGTGATGGATACGCGGATGATACCGATACAGTCACTTACTTTAAAGATACGGATGAAGATGGCTACGGAACTTCCACAGATACTCAATCTAAAATGGTCTGTGAAGAACGCCCTGAAGGTTATGTTACAACGGACGGGGACTGTAACGACGATGCCTCTGCCATCAACCCCGGAGCCACTGAAATTTGCGATGGAGTAAATAATGATTGCGACGCCGATACGGATGAACCCGATTCAACGGATGCTTCCACCTGGTATCAGGATACGGATTCCGATGGTTTCGGAAATGCTGCTGCCTCACAAAGGGATTGCTATCAACCTGCTGACTATGTTGCCGACTCCAGCGATTGCGACGACACCGATGCCGCAGTTAACCCCGGTGCTACGGAATATTGCGATGGGGCAGACAATGACTGTAATGGTGTCACCGATGAACCGACTGCTGTGGATGCTTTGACTTTTTATCGCGACGCCGATTCCGATACATACGGTAATCCTGCAAGCTCTGAAGAAGCTTGTTCTGCTCCCGCCGGCTATGTGGCGGATTCCAGTGATTGTGATGATGGTCGCGCCACGGTTAATCCCGGAGCTGCGGAAGTCTGTGATGAGCTCGATAATGACTGCGATGGAACTGTCGATGAATCTTCTGCTATCGATGCCGACACTTGGTATCAAGATACCGACAGCGATACCTTCGGAAACGCTGCTGTTTCAACCCCGTCTTGTAATCAACCGATCAATTATGTTGCCGATGCTACGGACTGTAATGATGCCGATGCAACCATTAATCCCGCCGCTTCCGAACGTTGCGATGACGTGGACAATGACTGCGATGGAACCACGGATGAAGCCAGTGCGGTGGATGCCGACACGTTGTATCGCGATGCTGATTCCGATACTTATGGAAATGCTTCCACTTCCACAACATCCTGTTCTGATGTGAGCGGCTATGTCACCAATGCCACGGATTGTGACGATACCCTATCCACGGTCCACCCTGATGCCGAAGAAACCTGCGATGGTGTTGACCAAAACTGTGATGGAGAAGTCGACAACAATGCCACGGATACTTCGGAATGGTTCTCTGATATCGACGAGGATGGATTTGGAGATTCGGAACTCTCGACTTTGGCCTGTGACGAACCTGCTGGTTACACAGACAATGCTGACGACTGCGATGACGCCAATGACAAGGTCAATCCCGGTGAAGTCGAAGGCGCAACCTGCGACGGATTTGACAACGATTGTTCCGGGGAAGAAGAAACCTCTGCTGGAGAAGCATGCGAAACCGCTATTCAACAAGTGGGTTATAATTATGGAACAGAAGGCGGCGTTTATGTCATGGATTCTGAAGGAGGCCGTGTCCTTGTTGCCTATGAAGGGCTTGATAGTTATGTGGGTGCGGGCTGCGACTACCTTGAGGGGACGCTTGATAATGCCTCCTATACTTGGTTCGATTCCACTCCGGCAACATTTGATGTTTATGGATTAACCTTAGAAACGGATGTCGCCGCTTATCCGGGTTGTGAAAATGTTACTTTAGCTGCGTTGGGCGGATATGGAGCTTCCATTTCTGCTCTCACGGATTGTTATGGAACATCATTAACTGCAGAAGCTTTAACTCATAATCCCACAGTGATCGGGGTTGAAGCTTGCCGCTTTTAAAAAAATCACTACAATCCTTGACAATTTTTATTTAGTGTGTTTAAATTAATACCCTTAGTTCTTAAAAACTTTACTTTATGAGATCTACCCCCCAAACCGGACTTGATCAAAATTCCCTCTCTACAGAGGTCCCCAGAAGCGTTGGCCCTGACAATTCCCTCTTTTCCCGTGCTACCAAGACCATCATCGGCCCTATGCGCAATGCAATTTTACTCACCGGATTAACATTCGTTCTTCCTAACATGATGGGCTGTGAAAGATCCAGTGTCTCGCCTAAAGGCGAAGACACTGCAGGAGAATTTGATCCTAATTTTTATGACAAGGATCACGATGGATTCAATCCCAATGAAGGAGATTGTAATGATCAAAATCCTGACATCAACCCTGCTGCCCCTGAAACTTTTTATAACGGCGTTGATCAGGACTGCAATGGATCCAATGACAATGACGCGGATGGAGATGGAGCTGAATCCTCTCTTTATGGCGGCACGGATTGTGACGATTCCAATCTAAATAATGTCTCCGATTGTGATGTGCTCTTTAATATGAGTGCCCAATACGGAAGCATTGGCCCTGTGACAGATATTTCTTATGATCGCGAAGGAATTTACTTTGTTGGGACAGGAGAAGACCAACAAGCAGTCACTCCTAACTCTATTTGCCAATTGGCCGGATTTGATCAAGCTGAATTTGCCCGAGGCTGGGAATGGATGGAATGCGCCGGAGTTCCGGTTTCCCTCGACAAATTGGATCCTAAAACTCTTGTTTTCACTAACATTGAAGCCACTCAAGATTGTGTCGGACAATACTTTGGAAATGAAGGTTACGTAGCAAGCATAAATGATTCCTATGGAACCAACTATACATCTCTCTCTCCTCATGGGACTTATTATGCACCCACTACGACTATCTCTCTTGGGCAAGGTTATCCGGACAATCTTAACCCGGGGAGGGATGGAGTCGTTTCTTGTGTCGCAGTTATGCCCGAGGAAAAATAATTAAAAACTCATAAAACCATTAAAAAGCTCTTCTAATCAAAGGGCTTTTTTTAATTCTTTCTGGCTTTTCAACAAAAAGAGCGAGCGGCCCCCAATAACTTTTCCCCACTCAGCTCCTCATCCTCAATCACCCAACATTTCCCCCGTTTTCTCATGATCGCGGCATTGGCGGCTTGGTCGCCGTGGCTCACTTTTCCTCCGAGAGGGATGAGGATGCAGGGTTTGTGAAGCGCCTCGATTTCGGCAATGGAGTTGGCTCCGGCCCGGCTCACGATCAAGTCGCTCATGGCATAAAAATCCGCGAGGTCTTCGTTTGCGTATTCGATTTGGCGATAGCCGGACTTTCCGGCTCCCTTGGCCGTATTTTCCCTGTCGCCGACCTCGTTTTTAACCTTATTGAGCCGGCTTGACTTGTCATTCTCCGGCTTGATCAAGGAATCCATTTTTCCTTTTCCCGTGATGTGTAAAATTTCCACTTTTTTCAATAATTCCGGCAACGCCTCTCTCACCGCAACATTGATGCGTTCTGCCCCGAGGCTCCCTCCCATGATTAGCACAATGGGCTTTGCCCCTTTTAATCCGGACTTTTTTAATCCTTGCGCTCGCGTTCCTTTCACTATTTCTTCTCGGATCGGGACCCCAGTCACCACAATTTTCGCCTTCATTTTTTCACCTTTAAAATAATCCGCCGCCTCTTTATAACCAAGACAAATCTTTGTTGCAAAGCGCGCCACAATTCGCGTGGTCATTCCCGGGATTGCGTCCGAATCATGAATCACAATAGGCACTCGCAACAACCACCCTGCAAAGAGCACCGGGACCGACACGTACCCGCCCTTACTAAAAATTACGTCCGGCTTAAACCGTCTCACCGCAAAAATCGCCTGAAAAACACCGATTTTAATTCGAACGAGATCACGCACATTCAATAAAATATTCTCAAAGTCGAGATATCGACGCCATTTTCCGGTGGCAATGGCTTGATACGGGATCCCCCATTGCTCAGCCAACGCTTTTTCAGGGCCGGTTTTAGAGCCGATGTATAGAAAAATTTTCCCTTGCTCGACGGATGGCGGATGAAGAATTTTGGCTTTTTTCGCACATTCCAAAAGCACTTCCGCCACTTTTTCGGCGGCCGATGATTTCACTTTTCCCTCTCGAGTTTTTCGAGTCAACTTCTCCTCCCCGATTTTCTTCAAGGCCTTAAGTACGGCGATATGCGGCAAAACGTGACCCGCCGTGCCCCCGCCACTTAACAGGATGCGAAGCTCGTGCATTGGTGTATTGTGAAATATTAAGAAGCACCGCTGCGCCCACCAAAGACATCACCATGGAACTCCCCCCATAACTCACAAACGGAAGCGTGATCCCGGTGACGGGAAGGATGGCGATGTTGACAGCGATGTTGATAAAAGCCTGAAACGTGATCCAAATCGTAATTCCGGCTGCGGTGAATTTCGAGAAATTGTCCGGGGCCTCTTCGGCGATTTGAAGTCCGCGATATAAAATAATGCAGTACGCTAAAACCACAAGGATGGTTCGAATAAATCCAATCTCTTCCGCGGACGCGGCAAAAATAAAATCATCCGAAGCTTGAGGCAACCAATACGATTTTTGAATGCCTTGCGTCAACCCTCTGCCCCAAATCCCTCCGCTCCCCACCGCAATTTTGGCTTGCTCGGACTGCCAACAATAACTTTCCGCACACTCTTTTTCATCCGGACTAAAATAAGCGGAAAATCGATCATGCAAACGATCGATGCTTGCAATCGCTCCAAGTGAAAAAACACAAGTGATGGTGACTCCGAGTACAATATGTCTCCAATTCGCTCCGGCGATAAAATACATACCCGCTGCAATCACGGCAATGACCATGGCGGACCCTAAATCCGGCTGTAGAACCACCGGCACCATCACAATCCCGGACACAATACAAAAAGCGATGAACCCCTTGCTGAAATCTTTAATTTCCCCTTCTCGTTCTTTACGGTCAAACCAATGAGCGAAATAAAAGATCAACGCGAGTTTGGCGATTTCCGTGGGCTGAATGGATTGAAGCATCGGGATATGAGGGAGAGAAAGCCAACTTCGCGCAAACGTATTGTAATCATGTCCGAACATCAAGACCGCGACGAGCAATGAAAAAGCGAACATAAAAAAAAGAGTCGAAATTTTTCTCCAAAATTGATAATGAACTTTAAGCAAAGCGACAAAAACCAACACCCCGACCGCGATGCGCATGGCGTGATTTTTAAGCACCAAATAACAATCCACCCCATCACTCCCGCAATTGGGATAATCGATACCCGAACCCGTGAGTTGAATCGACTTGGGCACCCCGATGCTCGTGATCATGATTAGACTGAAAATAAGCAACGAAAAAACCGCGATCAACAACACGTGATCGATGGGATGCGTTGGAGATTTGATGAAATTAAAAAAGCCGGTTTTGGGACGTTTGCGGAGGAGAGGCATGAGGGAATTCTTAAAAAAGCCTCCCCAAATTTAACTCAATTTGTACGCGATGTCGATCAAAGAAAAATCAGGCGGCAAGTTGAGTCGGGGCGGAGGGTGGCGTCTCCGGAGCTTTTGGTTTTGCGTGTGCCTGAGCTCCATGCGCCCTTGATTTCCCACCTTGGACAACTTCCAGAGCTGGGGCGGGGTGAGGAGCTGAGGCTTGAGCAGCTGCCATGGCAGCTGTGAATGCATCGTCATGGGCATCCGCTGCCTTAACGGGGTTGGCATGACCGCCTTCTGCTGGGGCATTTTTTGCAGGAAAATGGCCTCCTTCTTTGTTCCCAAAAGCGCTGGTAGCCCTTATCCCAACCGGAGCTAAGCCACTATCGTCACGTTCATGCGCGTCCCCATCGTTCCACCAAGTTTTGGATTTTTCACTCCCATGTCCATTTTCAGCTTTAGGCGAAGAACTCCTCTCTCCTAATACCGAGGTGTCAAAACGGGAATCTTTATGTTTCATAGAAAATTCTTTCAATCGTTTCCCAAATGGAGCGGTTAACAATTTCCCTGCGCCCTTAAGAATCGAACCCAATGCCGGGATCACTCCATGATTTCCAGGCTCAAATTCTCCTTCTTTATTCATTTTAATCCCTGCGACATGACCTATGGTTTTAGCTCCCCCCATCACTATATCCGGTCCCAGATTGGCTAACCCTTTGAGTCCATTCCCTAAGGCTTTGAAAGGAGTTTTAATGGCTCCCCAAAGTCCATCTTTAAAAAAGGATTTGGCCGCTTTCTTTCCTTCGCCTTTAAAGATATTTTTTCCCGTATCCCAAGTCATGCCTTTGATCGATTTTGCTCCTTCCACCAGCACACTTCTGGGGGCAGCGCCCACATCTTGCCATAAAACTTTATCCAATCCCGTGTCGACAACTCCCTCCCAAACTCCCTTAAAAATTCCTTCCGTGACTTGCCTTGTCCCTTCAATAACGGTTTTAACTCCTTCTCCTGCTTCTCCGACCGCTTCCACGGGGTGCTCTAAAGCATACTGCATAGCCGTTGGGAATCCCTCGGTCACAACTTCCTTTGTTGCTTGTCTTATTTCCCGATAGATGAGTCTCTGTGGTTTAAACATGACTTAATATTAGCATATTTATAATCTTCTGGCAACCCTAACCGTTCTTTTTTTATGAATTTTTGGAAAAATCTCGTTATGCTAACGATATGTTGAAAAAACCATGCTCCTACCTCGTTCTCACCAGCCTTTCGCTCCTGATTTTGTGGACGGATTTATTCACCAAACATGTGGCGGAAACCGTGTTCAGCGTCCAACCTGTGACTCTTTTCCCGGGAGTTGAATTCATTTATTCAAAAAATACCGGCATCGCATTTGGCCTGCCCGTAGGAGGCATTTTTCTCCTTATTTTGACCGCACTTCTCATGGTTGGATTTTTAGTGTACGCCCTGCGCCAGCTGGATTTGAGGCGCTGTTCTGTTACAATAATGATAAGTCTTGTTTTGGGCGGCGCTCTCGGCAATTTCATCGATCGATTTTCCCTTGGATTTGTCCGGGATTTCATCCGCATCGGGCCCTGGCCCACGTTCAATATTGCGGATTCCGCGCTGTGCATCGGACTGTTTCTCCTCTTTTTATCCTTGATTTTCCCTCCTCATGATGTCCCTTCTCGACGATGAAAATTCGGCTGCGACAACTCCCATTGAAACACCCGCAACTGACACTGCGAATAGCGACTCCGCAACCGGCAAGCCCCAACTCGGGCCTCGTCCGGTCTCGATGTTCGCGATTTTGATGCGAACTGTGGGCGGGTTGGGGGGCGGGCTTATGGGCGCCGGAGTGATTTTTGTGATTGCCTTGGTGGGTTCCGGGATCTTATCCACGGCGTTGGATGAAGTGGGAGGCACACCTTCTCCCTTATTTGTGTTCATATTTTTGGCCATGATCTTTTTAGGATCCACCACCGCAAATTTGCTCGGCTCTTTGTTTATGGGGTTCGGCGATCGCGAGCATTATTCAAATGTGGCCTCGAGTTTGTATCAAATCTTTTTTGCCAATGTGATGATTTTGTTTGTCGTGGCTCCGGTTTACTTGATTGTGGCGGGGCTCGATCTTAATCTCGGAATGCTGGCGTCCGTGGCTGCGTTGCAAGTGGTGGTGAGTGCGTTTGTGAGCGCATTGATTTTGGAAATTATTGCGAATCATCGTTACGCGTTGGTGGGGGTTTACAGCACCATGTTGTCCGTTTTGGTGAGTGGGGGTATCTATTTTCTTTTGTATGGAATGAGCTCCGGAAATCCTTTACTGCTCCTGTTGTTGGCGTTGCCGGTGATGTGGCTTTCCATCGGGCTTTTCAGTGGATTGATCAGCATTTTATACGGCTGGATTTATCAATGGTATGGCGTGGATTTCCTCAATAGCGGGACGACGTATGGCGACGATGTGCGCTGGATTTCGGAAGCCGAAGAAACCGCGATTGAAGAAGACAAAGAAACACATAAAGATGTGAGTGGGGCCGCGTTTTTGAAGAACAGACACTGAGCGAAGCGAAGTGTCCTATCCCCCACGCACGCAGCGCAGCGAAGTGCGCTCCCCTGCATTCATTTTGCATTTTTTCTTCTCTTTTTTATTATCCTAACGATTCCCTCATCACCTCCTCCGGCGCCTTTTCCCCGGTCCACCATTCGAATTGAAGCACGCCCTGATAGAGAAGCATGGCTTTTCCATCGATGATTTTTGCGCCAACGGATTGGGCCGTGGCCAGCAAGCGCGTGGTTCCTTTTTTTCGATAAACAAGATCAAAAACAACCTGATTCGAATGAAAATAACGAGCCGGAACGAGTTCGGGTTCTTCGTGGCCCTCCAGTCCCACAGATGTGGTGTTTACGATAAGATCGATTTTCCCTCCGATTTCGTCCCAATTTTTTGCAACATTTACATGAAATGCTTCAGCCAAAGCTTTTGCTTTTCCCACGGTTCGATTGAGAATCGTCACTCCCATCCCCTCTTTATTTAAGGCCCACACCACGGCGCGTGCCGCGCCTCCGGCTCCTAAAACCACGGCGCGTTTTCCTTCCAATTCCGGCATCGCCTCCTTCACCGCACTCAAAAAACCCGGGGCATCGGTGTTGGTTCCGCATCTTTTTTCTCCTTTCCAATACACCGTATTCACGGCCCCAATTTCTCTCGCAATGGGGTCAATTTCATCCAAATAGTGGCCCACGGTTTCCTTGTGCGGGATCGACACTGCCATGCCTTTCAACTCTCGATGCTCTTTCATAAATTCGCCCAAATCCTCAGGCAACACATCGAATGCGTCAAACCGAGCCTCCATCTTAAGCGCTTTGAATGCGGCGTTGTGCATGGCCGGAGACAAGGAATGAGCTACCGGATGCGCGATGATGCCAAAGAGTTGGGGCATAAATTTATTTCTTCACCGCAAATCCCTCCAACGCCTTCAAGGTCTCAACCGGGATCATCCATATCGTGGTGTTGGACGCATCGGAAGAAATATCATTGATGGATTGCAAGGTTCTGAGGTGAAGTGCGCCCGGAGCAGAAGCCAACATCTTGGCGGCTTTGGAAATATTTTCAGCAGCAGCGACTTCTCCTTCGGCCTGAATAATGACGGCTCGGCGTTCTCGTTCCGCTTCCGCGGCCTTGGCCATGGTGCGTTTCATGTCGTCCGGAATCATGATGTCTTTCAATTCCACGCCTTGAACATCAATACCCCAGGCTTCGGTCTCTTTATCGATGATGGTTTGAATCGTGACGGACAGCTCTTCACGGTTTTGGAGTAAATGATCGAGCGTCACGGATCCCACCACATTTCTCATCGTGGTTTGTGCGAGTTGGCTGGTGGCGTAAAAGAAATTTTCAACCTGTAAAATCGCTTTTGCCGAATCCGCAATTTTATAATAAATTACGGCATTGATACCCACGGAAATATTGTCCTTGGTGATGGTTTCTTGATTCGGGACATCCACGGCCTTGATACGCATATCCACACGCACCAACGATTGGAAAACCGGCACAATGATGCGCCATCCCGGCAGTACGGTTCCGGAATATTTTCCCAATGAGAATTTAACACCGCGTTGATACTCATTGACCTGTCGGATTGAGATCAAAAGAATGATGAGGATGACGAATGCAACGGTAACAATAGCTGCTGGCATAAATTAAAAATTAAAGAATAGATCGGCAATAGTTTACCATAAACAACCCTTGTTAAAATTTTCTCTTACCATTCAGTATTGCCGCTTGATTGTTTTTCTGGTATAATTTGTTGATAAAATCAAAACAAAAACAATATGAAAAAAATCCTCTCTCTGTTCTCGGCTTTTTCCGCCGCTACCATTCTGATGATCTCCTCGGTGTCCACGACCTTTGCCGCGAGCATCACAGACAGTGCGTCTACGGCTAAGGACACGGCCTCTGGCATTGCTTCCTTCCTCAGTATTTTATGGGGAAAAGCTCCGAGTTGGGTGGCTGCGATCCTTGTATTTTTTGGTTCCTTTTTTGTAGCCAAAATGATTCGAGAACGAGCCATTGATCATTTTACGGAAAAATTTGCAGACAATAATCAAGATGCCGTGGTTCTCATTGGTCGCGTGACGTATGTTACGGTGCTGACCATTGGAATTACGGTGGCGTTGCGCATCGGGGGACTGGACCTCACGGCCCTCATTGCCGCAGTTGGATTCGGGTTGGGTTTTGCCATGCAAGATTTGGTCATGAATTTTATTGCCGGAATTTTAATTTTATTGAACCGTCCGTTTTCCATTGGAGATTTTATTAAAGTCGGATCCACTATGGGAAAAGTCATTGAAATTCAAGGCCGCGCCACGATCTTAAAAGCCGTGGATGGCACGCGAGTGATTGTTCCGAACTCGGATCTTTTCAAAAACCAAGTGGTCAACTTTACCGCCAATCCGTTCCGTCGCGTGGAGATCTCCTCCATTGGAATCACTTACAATGATGATATTGCTCATGCGAGTCGAGTGATCATGGCGGCGCTCAAGGAAAATACAAAAATTTTGATGGAACCCGCTCCCACGTTGATTTTGTCGGATTTCGGAGATTATTCCGTGGATTTCAAAATTCGTTTTTGGGTGGATTCACACACCAATTGGATGAAAATCAAATCCGAAGTTTTACACACCATTAAGCTGCGCATGGAGGAACATGGCGTCCAAATGCCGTACCCGACACAGACCTTGCTCTTTAGCCGCGAGACCGAAGATGCGGTGGTTCCCACTCATAATTTATCATTGGATGAAGTGGCGCGTCGCAACATCGATCGCTCCAAAGAAGAGGAAAAACTCGCCACTGAAATTGAAGCGTCCGCCAAGATGGCCAAAGAAAAAGGCATTCCTTCTTTTCTTCCGCCCAAGCCAAAAAAGCCAATTCCTGAAGAAACCGATTTGGATTTGATTGTCACCGGACCTGCCGTGCCGCCGGATGCGCTCGAACCCCCTGCGGGCCCGATGCTCATGCCCAAAGGCGACATTGATACCGGCACCAAATTCTTGCAATCGCAAGATGCGGTTGTGGTCGGAGCCGGGGCAAAGGTGGAAGAGGAGTTGGACTGAAGTAAAAAAAGGGGGGGGTCGCCTGCGTTCTCTAAGCTGACCTTCTCTGTTTTTTCTGTTACAATCTTAGTGATTTTTTAAATAATTTTTATGAATCTTCTCTCTCAAGCCCAAGCCGCCAAATCCGCTGCTCGTAAACTCGCCATTCTTTCGACTGCGCAAAAAAATGTAGCGCTTCAACGCATTAGCGAAGAGCTTTTAACGCAGACGGATGCGATTCTCGCCGCGAATCAAGAGGACGTTGAACGTGCGAAAGCCGCCGGCGAAACCGTGATGGTGGACCGCCTGACTCTCAACGCCGAGCGCTTGCAAGGCATTGTGAATGAACTCAAAAACGTGATTTCGCTCCCTGATGAGGTTGGGAAAATCATGGATGAGCGCGTGCGACCGAACGGGCTCAAGCTCGAGCGCGTGCGCGTGCCCCTGGGCGTGGTGGGAATGATTTATGAGGCGCGGCCCAATGTAACCGTGGACGCGACCACGTTGTGCTTGAAAAGCGGAAATGCAGTGATGCTCAAAGGCGGTTCGAATGCGATTTCAACCAATCGTGCGCTGGTGAAAGCCATGAAAGAGGCGTTGGATGAGACCGACGTGCCGTCGGATGCGATTCAATTCATTGATTCTACGGACCGGGCTATGACCGGTGAGTTCTTGAAATTGCGAGGCTATTTGGATGTTGTGATCCCTCGTGGAGGACGTGGTTTGATTGATTTTGTGGTGGAAAATTCTCGGATTCCGGTGATTGAAACCGGCGCATCCGTGGTGCACACGTATGTTGATGCCGATGCGGATCTCGACAAAGCTGCAGCCATTGTGGTGAATGCCAAAACGCGGCGCGTTTCCATTTGCAATACGCTCGACACGTTGTTGGTGCACGAAAAGATTGCGGAAAAATTTCTTGAAAAATTAACACCGTTGCTTCGTGCTAAAAACGTTGAATTGCGATGCGATGAACGGGCGTTGGCCATCGTTGGAAAAGAAGGTATAAAAGCCAAGCCCGAGGATTTTGGCAAAGAATTTCTCGATACTATTTTAGCCATCAAAGTGGTGGATTCGTACGAAGAAGCGGTGGAACACATCGCCCAGTACAGCCTCAAACATTCCGAGGCCATTGTGACCGAAAATGCGACCACAGCCGAGCGTTTTTTACATGAAGTGGATGCCGCGTGTGTGTATTGGAACGCGTCGACGCAGTTCAGCGATGGAGCTCAATTCGGGCTGGGAGCCGAGATCGGGATTTCCACTCAAAAACTACATGTGCGCGGACCGTTCGCACTCGAAGGACTGACCACGTTTAAGTGGGTGGGACGGGGGGATGGGCAGACCAGACCCGAAGCGTAGCGAAGGGTCTCCCCCTCTTTTTTCCCTACTGGATCCCCGTTTTCACGGGGATGACATTTTTATGATAAGATAAAGGAAATTCATCTTTTCCTCATGCTCAACGAAGTCAAAAGACCGGACCTCAAAAAACTCTTCCCCAAGCGCAAGCGCGATTCGCACAAGGGCGACAATGGGCGCGTGTTGATTGTTGGCGGAAGCCGCGAATATTACGGGGCGCCGATTCTGGCAGGCATGGGCGCGTTGTTTGGCGGCACGGATTTGGTCACGCTGTTTGTTCCGGAATGCAATTTTGACGTGAGCCGAAGTTATTATCCGGATTTTATTGTCAAAGCGTTTCCCGGCGACCATCTTGATGGCCGAGGCGTGGAACTCATTTCTTTGACGAGTCAAAGTCAAGATTGTGTGGTGTTTGGGCCCGGTATCGGCGATCGAGAAGAAACGCAAACCGCGATTCAAGCGCTGATTAAAAAAATCGAATGCCCTCTGGTTTTGGATTCGCATGCGATTTATGCGTTGCCGCGAAAGGACACTCGAGATAATGCTCGTATTTTGATCACGCCTCATGCGCAAGAATTCGCCAATTTTTGTAAAAAGCCAATGCCTTCCCTTTTTATTGAAAAGACCGAATGCGTTAAAAAATGCGCTGCCACCTTTAATGTGAATGTTCTTTTAAAAAATCCCGTAGACATTATTGTGTCTGCCAAAGGCGATTTTTGCATCAACTCCACCGGGAATCCGGGCCTAACCAAAGGTGGGACCGGCGATGTTTTGGCCGGACTGATCGGCGGGCTGGTGGCGCGCGGGCTTTCACTCTACAACGCAGCACGAATCGGCGTTTTCATCTTGGATACGGCCGGAGACGAACTTTTCCTCGAAAAAGGCTATGGCTACACAGCCACGGATTTGGCGTTGCATTTGCCGTATACGATCAAAGAGCTACTTAGCTGAAGAATTTCGGACACGTTTTGGCTCAGGCTCTCCCTTCGCTCCTCTAATTGTAACATTCGGAGTTTTTCCCGCTTCAATGTGAAATATTTCGGTAGGAATACCTTTAGCGTCACAAGCTTCATAAACCCCCGCAGGCAACATTATAGTTATCCCTTTTTTGATTTCTCCTTCTCTAATTCTTTCATTTATTCTCTTAAGTGCCGCCTGCCCAAAAAAATTCAGACTAGACTCCTCTCGAGGTCGAACAGATTTAATCCCAAAACCGTTATCGTTCAGAACTTGGATCCCCCACCCCTTTTCGATTGTATCCACATAATACTTAATCAATTCAACAACCTTCTTATCCTCATTTGAAAGAGAAGAATTGCGATAATTTTCTCGTATGGCTTTCCCGGCTTTTCTTGCTATTTTATCAGCATTTCGAGGGTCTCCGCAGTGCATGGCCGCTTCCACGGCAGCGCACCATTCTTGAGGAGAGAAAGGTTCTGTCTTCTCTGCTTTTTTCTCATACAATTTATATACTTTTTTCCAATCCCCATCCCCGACAGTGGCCTTATCAGCGGCTTCAAGCAATGGATTACCGGAATCTTTATATAAAAAATCTCCCAGTTTTGGCTCCTGCTTAGGTTTGCCGTAGGGTGAAAGAACTAAAGCATCCGGATCCTTTGGTTTGGGAGGATTCCCGACACGATTGAGAAGTTCCATTATTTCGTCATAATAACTCTTAGAATTTGGATTTTTTACCAGGTCTAGAGATATTTTTTCCGGTGCACCACAACCCTCTATCCCCCCTTTACAGGAAACGTTAATTTCCCAGGAACGAGGCTTTCCGTCCTCAGGTTCTTTTATGATGCAGGAAGCGGTTACCTTAGGATACATATTAAGTGAATCCGCGACGAATGCTTTTATTTTCTCCCATGCTTTTTCCTGAGGATCTGCCTCTTTTGATTCGAGGGTTTTTACCGGTTCTACTTTTACGGCCTCTGCCTTCTCGGCTGCTGCTTGCTCGGCTGCTGCTTGCTCGACTGCTGCCTTCTCGGCCGCTGCTTTCTCGGCCGCTACTGTCTCCTCTTCTGAAGGCGGTTCAGGGTATACTGTAGGTGGCTCGTCTAAAGGCCCGGAACCAACCGGAGAAGGAGCTTCTTTTTGAGGAGAATTCCCGACACGCTCAAAGGCGGCATCTATTTCTTGATAGGTGACCTCAAGATTCTTTTTTAAATCAATTACAAAGCTCTCATTAGGTCCGCAAGTGCTATCATTACACAATGTTTGAAATCGCCATGAACGAGACCCATCTGTGGGTGAAATGGTCACAACACAAGTAGCCCCTACTTTAGGGTATATTTTATTTTTAGACTCGATGTGGTCTTTTATCTTTCCTATGGTTTTTTCTTGTTCATTTTCTTCCGGCGTCGACTCTCTTAAGGGCACTTCCATCTTAGGTTGCAGCTGAGAAGATCCACCGAAAATATCCGGAAACAGCGTGCAGGTGGCGGTTTTTGTTTCCGGTTTGCCATCGGGTGTAAATTTTTGCTTCCCGTCCGTCCCGAACACGAGTTGGGTTACTGTCACTACACCCTTCTCAAGTTGAACGATGGTCCCCTGCTTACGTTTGGCGGTTTTAATCAAAACAACGTTGGCATCTAACCCCGCCTCCTCAAATTTTTGAAAAACATGCATGTATGACACGTCTTTAAGGGCGTGATTGTCCTCAAAAGCCGCATTTAAAAGTGGACTTTCCATCGCCAAGATTTCAAGCAATCCTTTCCCTGCATATTCAGGTTTATCAACCTCAAAAGATTTCCCTCCCTTTGCGTCAAAACTGTTTAAATCCGCCGCTCCCCCTTCCTCTTCCACTTTCCTTCTAAGTTCGGCTAATTTTTCTTTCGTATAAGTCTTTTGAATCTCTGCTAATTTCTCTTTTGAATAAACCTCTTTAAGATCTCCTGCATACTGCTTCGCCTCCGGGGTTGAAATCACTTTTTCGCCCTCGGTTTTCACCCATTTTTGAGGAACTTCCAAATAAATACAAGCATGCTCGCTCCCGGCCAAGGAATTGAATGAAAGGAATTTATTCCAATGAGTGAAATTCATGTTTTTAGGGTTAGTGTTTGTTTTTTATTATTTTCTTATCTTATTATTTTACCAAAAATTGAAGATTTTCTCAATAGAATCTCCTGAAAAAGCTCTTTCATGAAAATAGAGTTCGAGCTGAATAAGAATGCTGCGAAAAATTCGGGGAAAGAAATACGGGGAGAAATTCAGGGGAGGAGCGCACTTCGCTAGCGCTACGTGCGTGGTGAGTGCCAATCTTTCTTAAACTTCTCAATCCCAATCTCCGTGAGCGGGTGCTTAAACATTTGTTCGAGAATTTTGAAGGGAACCGTGGCCACGTGCGCGCCCATGGCTGCCGCGCTTTGCACGGTCAATGGAGATCGCACCGAGGCCACAATGATTTGCGATTTGAACCCGTAATTTTGAAGGATTTGCAACGACTCGTCGATCATACTCAGGCCATCTTCTCCCACATCATCCAACCGGCCCACGAACGGACTGATATAAGAAGCGCCGGCTTTGGCAGCCAGCAACACCTGATTCGGCGAGAACACCAAGGTCACATTGGTCTTGATGCCTTTGGCTTCGAGAGTTTTGGCGGCTTTGATGCCTTCTTCTGTGCACGGGATTTTGATGATTACGTTTTTGTGCCACTTTGCCAACTTTTCCGCTTCCACGATCATGCCTTTGGCGTCCGGGCTCATGACTTCCGCGCTCACCGGGCCTTTAACGATTTCGCAAATTTCGATCACGGTTTCCTTGAAATCACGGCCTTCTTTGGCGATGAGGGACGGGTTGGTGGTGGCGCCGTCAACCACGCCCCAGGATGCGGCTTTTTTAATTTCATTCAAGTTTGCAGAATCGATAAATAATTTCATGTCAGAAAATTTTAATAAATTTTTAACAAAAATAATCGTACCGCAATCATTGGATTTCAACAAATTTTGTTATGGTGTAAATTACCCCTAACATGAACAAAGATGAAAAAATCAATTTTGCGGTGGGCGGGCAGGCGTTGATCGAGGGAGTAATGATGCGTGCCCCTCACGGATATGTGATGGCGGTACGACGATCCACGGGTGAAATCGTGGTAGAACGGCAAGCTTATGTGAGTATTGCCAAGCGCATTCGTATCTTGGGCGTGCCCGTGATTCGCGGGGTGGTGAATCTGATCGAATCGCTCATCATTGGAGTAAAGGCGTTGATGTTTTCGAATACAATTTTCTTAGAAGGGCTCGAGCCGACGCAAAAAAATAAGACTCCGAAGCCAAAAGATGTGCCTGAATCTTCTTTTAAGCGTTTTTTGAAAATGATGTTTATGACTTTTTACTTTCTGTTTTTGTTAGCGTTTTCGCTTTTTTTATTCAAATTTTTACCCCTTCTTGCCGCGAATACGGTTCAACGCTATGTGCCGGCGGTGGAGGCGCACTATTCACTTTTCAATCTTGTGGATGGCTTGGTAAAAATTTCCATTTTCCTCGGGTATATTGTGGCGATTTCATTTTTGCCCGACATCCAGCGCGTGTTTGGGTATCACGGGGCCGAGCATCAGTCGATTTGGGCGTATGAAAAAGACAAACCTCTGACTGTGGCTGCCGCGCAAGAAGAATCTCGATTCCATCCGCGTTGTGGCACGAGTTTTATTTTGTTGGTGTTTTTATTGAGTGTTGCGGTGTATACGGTCGTGCCTCCGGCTGCGACATTTTGGATGAAACTGGTGGAACGCATTGCGCTGTTGCCTTTGATTGCCGGACTTTCGTATGAAGCGCTTAAATTCTGTGCCAAATATGAAAAAACCGCATGGGGCCATGCCGTGGTGCAACCCGGACTGTGGCTCCAACGCCTAACCACCCGCAAACCGAGCGATGACATGCAAGAGGTGGCGCTGGTGGCGTTGAAAGCGGCACTTGAAGAAGAAAAAATGAATCCTTAATTCTTTTCTCCTCTATTTTCTTTCTTCTTATTCTCATGAAAAATTTAAATAAAAAAATGCGGGAAAGGACACTCAGCTACGCTTCGTGTCTGCTGATCGGTTGCGGCAATATGGGTTCTGCGATCGCAGAATCGTTGTTGCTCCTTAAAAAACCACTCTTCAAATCCATCCAAATCCTCGATTCTCATCCTGAAAAGTGTGCGCCGCTCAAAAAACTGGGGGCGAAAATTCTCCCTTCATTAAGTCGAACAAAAATCGATGCAAATACCTTTATTTTACTCGCGGTTAAGCCCCAAAGTATGGAGGAGCTTTTACGAACAATTTGCCCGAATCTCCACCCCGGCACACTGCTCATTTCCATTGCCGCCGGTGTGAATTTAAAACGACTTCAAAAATATTCCGGCCACTCCCGAGTGGTGCGCGTGATGCCCAACACCCCAGCCTTGGTTCAAAAAGGCGCGTCCGCGTGGATTGCGTCGTCGGAGGTGACTGTCGCTCAAAAAAGGGCCACTCAACGCATGCTGGAGAGTTTTGGCATGGCCATTGAGGTAAAGCGCGAACGGGATATGGATGCCGTTACTGCGCTGTCCGGAAGCGGTCCCGCGTATGTTTTTTACTTTTTGGAAGCACTGGTGCAAGGGGCAACGAAACTCGGACTTTCTGAGGATACGGCACAAAAACTGGCGATTCAAACCTTGATTGGCGGATCCGAATTGGCTTTACGACAAGCTAAAACCCTCCCCGATCTTATGGCCCTGCGCGCCAAAGTCACGTCCAAGGGCGGGACCACGGAACGCGCGCTTGGAGTATTTGAAAAAAAACAATTCAAGAAAATCGTAGAAGAAGCGCTTAAGGCCGCGTTTGATCGAGCTCAAGAGTTATAATTTTAAGTACACCTCTCTACGGTGCGCTATTTTTACAATCACTAAAATTATCAACGTTCCATCTGACTCCGGAGTTACAAGGATTCGATAATCCCCTACACGAAATCGGAAATAATGATCATATCCGGTCAATCGTTTTGCATGAGTCAATGGATTGGATGATTGCTCAAAAAATTCAATTTTTTTAAGAATTCTAATTTGCCAAGGTCTCTCCAATCGAGCAAAATCCAATTCCGCTTTTTTAGAGAATTGAAATTGGTAAGAAATTTTCATGATTTAATATTGAACTTTTTTTTCATTTCTTTAACCGTTAGGCCGCCTTTCTTTTTCCAATTCTTCCTGGCGTCTTCCAATTCTTCCAAAAAATCATCGCGTGTTTGCAAGGGTTCAAGGACAATGGATGACCCTTTCACTTGGCACGTAAAATATTGCACCTCAAGCATTTGGGCTCGCACTTCTTTTGGAATGGTCACTTGCCCTCGATCCGAAACAGCAACAATTGAATTTTTCATCATTAAACATTAAAAAAAGTTAATTACTGAAAATATGATAATCTGAAATTCAGTAAAAGTCAATTTTGGGTTACTGGATTTTGTGGGCCTTCGTGCCTCCATACGAAAAACTGGCCTAATAAAAAACATAAACGGCACCGGAATCCCCAAAACCTTTTGCGCTCACCAGGAATCCATCTTCAAAAGATTCTATATTTTCGCCAAAATAATTATCAGGATTTTCTCCTGAAATTAAAAGGTCGTATCGGTCTTCAATTCTTCCATTGAAATCAAGCCCATCTTCTCCGTAAAGAAAATACAAAGTACCGGTATCGTCCGATTCACCTGAGGCTCCAGCTAAAATCTCCGGATATGCATCCCCATTCCAATCGTCCAAGTAAGCAACACTTGTGCCTAATTCTCCGTACTCTTCTGCCCCGGAGATGTGATAAGAGTCACAATCAAATGAACTATCCAAATCACCGGGAATAAAAACCAATTGGCCGGCACGACTGAAACTTTCGTAATCCCCTGCAATAATATCGTTTATTCCATCGTTATTAAAATCATGACTCGAATCCAAGCTATTCCCAATTGACTCGGTATTTATACAACTAAAACTCGAGACCTCTTCCCATGGAGCTAAGCCCAAAGATATAAAAAGATTATTGTCTTCAGGGTTGCCGATTATAAGATCGGAAATAGCATCACCATTTATATCATTTTCTAAAGCAATCCTAGAAAAATTTATCGAAGTATCACTGAGTTCATAAGCGGTTAAATGGCTATCGCTATCCTCAATAACTCCTTTTAAAGCGGTATTACTTCCGGAAAGAACATAATAACTTGCATGATGATCTGAACTATAGATTAAAACGTCATCATAACCGTCTAAATTAATATCGCCCAACGGAGCGCCACTCATCCCCGTAGTGAATGGGTTGAATTTAGCCACATTAGAATTGCTCACAAGCATCGAACTAAGATCACTTTTGCCATAAATTAAATACACACTGTCTCCCTCTGCACTACTCCCCCCTGAAATAAAAATATCATCAAATCCATCGCTGTTAAGATCGCCGGCCGGACTTATGTATATTCCCAGATTATACTCAGATTGATTGATCGAAAATTGGACGGACTCAATTTCAGTGGTGGATTCGTTTATTGGACCATAAATTAAATAGACCAACCCTGCATCACTGGCTATCAAGTCGTTATAAGGAGCACTGATAAGGATATCCTTGTATCCATCTCCGTTGACATCCCCGGCCTCTGCAATTCTACTCCCAAAGTATACATCGTCCGATGGGCCGGTTATACGCATTGCCGATACGATAGTGCCATCACTGGCAGTAAAATCCACAACGGATGCCGATAACTTAATGCTGTTTAATTTTCGAATCGCGGGTGGGGTAATTGTGGTGGAAGGAGATATTTTAATCGTTGCACTGCCTGAAAAATCGAATTTTACAAACAAAACTACAGTCAAACAAAAAATTACGAACGGAATTAGGAATAACTTATAGGAAAATTTCATGATTTAAGGTTAATGTAAATTAAAATATAGTTTATATTTCACTGAATTTCTCCCTCACTGGTCTCCGCATTGATCCTCTGCAACAAGGCTTTTACATTTTCATCCGCCGGATTTTCTTGGAGCGCTTTTTGTAGGTATAAACGCACGGTTTCATAATCTTTTAACTCCGTACTCAATAAAGCGATTCGGTAATAGGTATCTTGATACGGATCGCGAATAGCGAGCACTTGTAAAAACGTGTCGCGCGCCTCTTCTTTTTTATCTTGTGAATCCAACACAATCCCAAAATTATACATAAACAACGGATTGTTCGCTGCCACTTCAACCGCGTTTCGATACATTTCAACTCCTTTTTCACGCCATACTTGCGCCTCGACGGCGCGTCCTTTTTCTTGCACCACATCCGCATAGGCAATGTAGGCAATTCCCAGATTGGCGGGCACGTCCGGCACGGTTTGCACCAAACGATAGGCGTTTTCATACGCGTTAATGGAGGTCGTTAACAACGTGTCTACGATTTCAATGGGATTGTCATACAACCCAAAATTATAAGTACCGGCTCCGTACGCGGCAAAATAGCGCGGCATCCATGGCATGGCCTGAATCGTAACCTGATAATCTTCGAGCATGAGGGCTACTTCGCCCTGCGCTTCATCAATCCCGGCTCGATGGAGAAACCACTCGGCTTTGGCTTGGCGTAGAGTAAACCAAGCGCTTAAAATCCATACGATTCCCACCACGATTACGCCTCCGGTTTTAACGAACGCGTCCAGTCGAATCAAAGCAAATTGTTCGGTTTGAGGTTTGGGATCTTCGGTGACGTGATATAACACCACAGACATTCCCATCAAAATATAAAGTGGAACCAATGTCCCGATCATCCCAAAACTGAGCAATGCTTGCGTGAAATAAGCCAATCCCGCCGCCAAAAAGGACAAGGCTAAAATTTTGGTTCGAAATAAAGTTTTTTCGCTTCGAATCACTTTTCTCAACAACAACATCCAGCACCCGATCATGCCAAAATAAACCAACAAACCAAGTAGCCCTTGCGTGGCTGCGGTATCGAGATATTCCATGTGTGCGGTTTCCGGGGTGAAGGTGTCTTGAATATCCCCGGGCACGCGATAATCCGCACGGCGATACATGTTGTAAATGTCATGAAATGTGGCGAGTCCATGCCCGAGAATCGGCGCGTCATGGATCATTTCAAAGGCACTGAACCACCAACTGATGCGATCCGGCACTTGGCCGTTTTGAATGGATTCAATCGAGGCAATCGTGCGCTGAGTGAGATTGAGATTTTCCAAACGATACAAAACCGCGTTGTGAAAAATTCCGATGAGAAGAATCCCGGCGCCCATCACTCCCAAAATCGGTTTTTTATTCTTTTTAATCCAATGCCATCCGCGAATCACCACTCCGCCCATGAACACCAATGAAGCGAACAATAAGGCCAAAAATGCTCCGCGGCTTGCAGTGGCAACAATCGTGGCCAACATCGGGAGAAGCCCAAGTCCGCACAACAAACGATGCCCCCATTTTTTAGAGCGCAACAATAAACCGATCAAGAGCATGACGTGAAACACCAAGTACGCGCCAAAATGATTACTGTGTCCCATGGTCCCGAACACGCGCACCGTGGGGTCGTGACTCCAGCCTTCGGCTCCCGCCCATCCTTTAAATTGCAACAACCCATAAATCGATAACGCAACCGCCATCCAAACGGAAATTCGCACATAACGGAGAATTTCTTTTTTATCGTTAAAAAATTGAATCACCACAACCATTAAAAAAAGAAGATTCAACATACTGAATAACCCTAAAAACCGGCTCCCGTCTCCAAAAAAGCTGGTCCAAAAATAGGTCGAGGTGAGGGTGGTGAGAATAAGAACCAAACCGTACATCCCGATCCATTTGTTCATGGGGGAACGACGGTAGATCAACTTGCCTTGCGCCAAAATTTGCACCCCCCAAATCGCGACGATAAGAAGAGTTACGATGCGTACCAATGTCAATTTGGGCACAGTGAATGCGGACTCAAATCCGGTGCTGTAAATTACGGGAACCAAAACCACAAGGGCGCAGATCAGCGCCTTAATCAAGTCGTGAGTGGTGATGTTTTTGAGGCGGGAAAACATATTATTTCTGTTAATAAGCTCCTCTTCCCGTGATCACGGTGGCCACGGTTTTGAGTAAAATCACGACATCAATAAAAAACGATTGATTTTTAATGTAGTAAAAATCGTACTCAATGTTTTCGTGGAGAGGAAGATCTTTTCTCCCCAAAATTTGCCAAAGTCCGGTGATGCCGGGTTTTACTTCGAGACGATGACGTTGCCAATCTTTGTACGTTTCCACAATAAAAGGCATTTCCGGCCGAGGCCCCACAATGGACATTTCTCCTTTAAAAACATTCCAAAATTGAGGAATTTCATCCAGGCTTGTGCGGCGTAAAAATCGACCGATATGCGTGACTCTTTTGTCCCGAGAATCCTTGGGTGCGTGCGCATTGGGATTGGTCGTGGCACGCATGGTTCTGAATTTATACATGGTGAAAATTTCCCCACTTTGTCCCACTCGTTTTTGTTTAAACAGCGGGCTATCTCCGGTTTCAATCCAAATAAAAACCATTAAAATCAGATTAAACGGTAAAGAAACGACCAGTGCGGCCACCGCTCCGATGATGTCCAGAATCCGTTTAAAAAAGCGATAAAGCCACTTACTTCCTCCTTTTTTCAAATCCAAGCTGGGCAAACCTTCGAGTTCATTGAGATCAATATCACCGGCCACAATTTCAAATAAATCCGAGACCACTTTAAATTTCACGGGAAATCGATCGCATTGATGAATGAGTTCGAGGATTCGTTCATGAGAAAGTTGCGGATCCGCCACGTAAATTTCATGCACGAGCGCGGTTTGAAGAATTTGCGGCAGTTGTTCAAGCGAACCCAAAAGAGGCGGCCCGTCTTGCGGAGGCTTGGTGACATTATCAATATAGCCAAGGATTCGATAACCAAAACTTTCATATTTCTTAAGCTTTTCCGCAATTTGTTTCCCCGGTTTTCCGGCGCCAACAATGATCACATTCACAATCCCGATTCCGTGTTTATGGAACAAGCGAGCCAGGTGTCGAACAATAAACCGATCCAGATTGATAAAAAACAATCCAAACCCGTAAAAAATCACCACAAGGATGCGAGAATAATCGTATTTATAAAGAAAGGAACCGGCCATCACGAACACCCAAACCAAGGTGATGGCGCGCACCAAATTATACAATTCTCCAAAACCGGTGATGCGGCGACTTCTCTCGTAAAGCCCGAAACTGTAAAATGTCACAAGTAAAATAAGGGCCACCACAGGCATGGCCTTGGCGTATTCCATCCACGGTTGGATTTCACTCCCCCAAAAATCATTGCGCAAAGTGTAGGCCGAAAAAGCGGCGATTCCCATGCCAATCAAATCCGAAAGGACCAAGACGAAAACCGTCAACGCGCTTTGATCGAGAATTTTTAAAAATGATTTCATAAGAGCGAAAGGGGGCACCTAAGATTTTGCGCTTCCGTTTAACCATTTTGCCATATCTCGAGCGCTCACCTTTCGATTTCTCATGATGAGGCGTCGATTTCGTAAGGCCCGTGGCAATTGGAGGAAAAACCGACCCAGCGCTTTTAAAAGATACGGTTCGCGCACCATTATATACCCGAAAATAAGAATTTCCTTCATGAAAATCGAAAAAAAATCGCGAGCCAAATTTCCCCACAATTCGTTTTTTACCTGCATGAGGCGTTGGTTTTTGTATGCGTAATATTTTTGAAAACGTGAGAGATTTTTTCGGCCTTTATACACCTGATAATGCGTGAACCGCTTGAGCACGCCCGTTCCACGACCGTGATACCCCACGGCTTGCGGGAGGTAATAACATTTCCACCCGCACAGGCGCAGGCGCCATGAAATATCAATGTCTTCTTTGTACATAAAAAAATCTTCGTCGAGGAAATCATGCGGCGGGAGTTTGATGTCCTCAAGTGCGGTGCGACGGTATACGGGAACCGCGCCGGACACGCCAAACACTTCCTCTTCGTCATCGTATTGGCCTTGATCTTCCAGGCCTTGACCGCGGTCAATCACGCGACGATTGCGAAAACAATATAAACCTGTTGTATCGATGAATTTAGTTTTTTCGTTTTTCTCAAAATCGTACTTGAGCACTTTGCCGGTGATGGCTGCAATCTTAGGATCTTGTTCGCACTTTTTAATAATGAGCTCGAGATAGTTGGGGGTTAAAATCAAATCCGGATTTAGAACCATAACATAATCGGCTTTACTCATTTGCATGCCCTGATTCGCGGCTTTGGCATAGCCAAGGTTGTCGCGATTGGCCACGACTTTTACGTCTTTAAAATGCTCGCGCACATACTCCACTGACCCATCGGACGAGGCGTTGTCGATAAAAATCGTTTCAAAATGTTTGTAAGTTTGCGCCTCCACGCTCTTGAGGCACGGCTCCAAAAAGCGTTTGCTGTTATAACCGATGAGAAGAATGGAAAGGGTTGAATGAGATTTCATTGGATTTCAGTATATCGGATTTCTTTTAATTTCCATTAATAATTCCTCAAACCGAGTATAGCCCGCCGCAGAATTGAAATGACCTGCGCCCTTGATGACTCGGACGTCGATGCCTAAGAGTTTCGCCAATTCTTGCGCTTTTTCAAGTTTAATATAAGGGTCGTTGTCGGAATGAAAAATGACAAAATGTTTGCAATTCTTTTTAATCGCAGGCCAATTGAATGTTTTTTGAGCAAATGTTTTCATGGAGTCGTCGAAATGATTGTCAGCCTTACCCACAAATGCAGCCACAAAAAAGGCGGCTTTGACCGGATGTTTTTCAATAACATTGAGCAAAAATGCCGGCCCTACGCTGTGCCCCACCACGAGCGTCTCAGGGGTTAGAAATTCCTTATAAAGATCCATCACGCGCAACCACTCGATGAGCGTTTGATTCTCCGGCGTTGGAAATTGCGGGACAATGACGTGATGCCCCAGTTTTTCGAGCTCTTGCTTAAGCCATGGAAACCAATTTTCCTCAGGCGACCCGCCCACCCCGTGGATGATGAAAATATTAGCCATAACAGAATTGATTTTACGCCTTTTTATAAAAACGGAAAAACTTCTTTTTGATGGCTTCTTTTGAGAACTTTAAAATTTTACGTTTTTCTGTAAAATTTTTATAAAAATTCATCGTTTTGACTTGTTTTTAATTATTTTATAGGTTAAAGTTGCCTTACTATTTTTCTGTAAAAATTTATGAAAATCGCACTACTTTGCGGGGGGCCATCGTTGGAACGTGGGATTTCACTCAATTCTGCGCGAAGTGTTCTCGATCATTTGAACGGCGATGGCATTGAAATTGTCCCGATTTATTTTGACACGCATCGCAACGCCTATCACCTTTCCCAGGCTCAGTTGTATTCGAATACTCCCTCTGATTTTGACTTTAAGCTCAAGGAAACCGCCAAGTTTTTAAGTCGCACGGCGCTCAAAGCTCTGCTTAAGAGTGTTGATCTTGCGTTTCCGGCTATGCATGGGGCATTTGGGGAGGACGGCGATATCCAACGCCTGCTCGAGCGTTACGGCATCCCGTATGTAGGCTCACCTGCGTCAGCGTGTCGTCGTTTTTTTGACAAACATGAGGCCAATACCTTTCTCCGCGAACAAGGATTTTTTACCTTGCCCTCGGTTTTACTTAAAATTCATCACTCTGATCACTCCCGTTTAATCCGAGCTTTTTTCAAACAACATCACATCACCCGCGCGATCGTGAAACCCGCGACCGGCGGCTCGAGCATCGGTGTTTTTTCAGTTTCCACTCCGGCGGAAGCGCTTAAAAAAGTCCGCTATCTTTTTTCCAAACGCATCAATACCCGCGTGGTGATTGAGCCGTTTTGCACGGGCATTGAATTCACTGTCATTCTCCTCCAAAACCGTTTCAATATGCCGGTGGCCATTCTTCCCACCGAGATTGAGGCGGATTACACCAAACATCAAATTTTTGATTATCGAAAAAAATATTTGCCCACGCGCCAAGTCCGCTATCACTGTCCTCCGCGTTTTGACAACAAGACCATCGAACGAATCCAAGTTCAGGCCGAACAATTGTTCACGCTTTTCGGCGTGCGCGATATGGCGCGCTTTGACGGATGGGTATTGCCGGACGGGAAAATCTGGTTTTCGGATTTCAATCCGATCAGCGGCATGGAACAAAACAGTTTTCTTTTCCAACAAACCTCTCGTATCGGGTTCAGTCATCGCGATCTTTTGCGCTATGTGGTGCGGCACGCGTGCGACCGCCACGAAATTCCTTTCCCCGCTTTACCTCGTTCGATTTCAACCAAATCGCGCAAGCCCATCCAGATTGTTTTTGGTGGAAAAACTTCGGAACGGCAAGTTTCTCTCATGAGTGGAACCAATGCGTGGCTCAAATTGCGGCGCTCGGAAAAATATGACCCCAAACCGTTCCTTCTTGGTCTCCACGATGAAGTTTGGGAACTTCCTTATGCCTTTACCCTCAGCCACACCGTGGATGAAATTGTTGAAAATTGCGAACACGCCAAACGCGACGATGAACGCCTTCATTTTCTTGAGGAAAAAGTGCGATTGCGTCTTGCCCTACGAGAGGGCGAGGCCAATGAACCGTTCTTTCTCCCGCGAAAAATGAGTCTCAGCTCCTTCATTAAAAATGCATCGTATGTTTTTATGGGATTCCATGGAGGAATCGGGGAAGATGGAACGATTCAACGCATGCTGACCCAAGCCAAAGTCCCCTTCAACGGCTCTAGAGAAAAAGCATCCAAAATTTGCGCCGACAAACTCAAAACCGGAGAAGTTTTGCAAGGGCTTGAGTCTCAGGGCATTTATTCCGCGCAAAAAAAACACGCTTTAATTTCGGAATTTAAAGGATGGAAATTGAACGACTTTAACCTCTATTTTAAAAAACTTCAAAAAATCCTAACCTCCCGCAGTGTGATTGTTAAGCCACGCGACGAAGGATGTTCGTCCGGGATTGTGCGACTTTTTTCCGGAGAAGATTTAAAAAAATATGCGTATTGGGTTCAAAAAAACACTCCCTTTATTCCGGCGGGTGTTTTTCATCATCAAACCACGGCCATTGAAATGCCGTTGCGATTGTTGCGAGACATTTTCTTTGAGCGCTTTATTGAAACCGATATTGTTCGGGTCAAAGGCCAGCGCATCAAATGGCGACGAAAAACCGACTGGATTGAGGTGACGGTGGGGGTTTTGGAACACGCTGGACGCTATCACTCGCTCAGCCCCAGCCTTACCGTGGCGGAGGGGCACGTACTTTCAGTGGAAGAAAAATTCCAAGGCGGAACCGGAGTTAATTTAACCCCGCCTCCCGCGCCGTACGTTAAACCTGCCGCACTTGAAAAAGTAAAACGCTCCATGGAGCTCATTGCTCAACGCATCGGGATTCAGGGCCACTGTCGCATCGACACGTTCATGCACACGCAAACCGGCGACGTGATTGTGATTGAGGTGAATACGTTACCTGCGACCACGCCTTCAACCGTGCTTTTTCATCAAGGGTTGGCGGAAAAGGAGCCGGTGTTCCCGAGGGAGTTGATGGAGAGGATTATACGAGGGGTTTAAAACATAGATATGGTACAATAAAAATCGTTGTTAAATATTGTATTCTATGAAAATCAGTTTAGTCACAGGCGGCGCCGGATTTATCGGAAGTCATTTATGTGAAGCCTTGCTTGAAAAAGGGAATACTGTCTTTTGCGTTGATAATTTTTGTACCGGGAACAGAGAAAACGTAAAACCTTTTATAAAAAATAAAGCTTTTCACCTCATCACACACGACATCACTACTCCTATTAAAATAAAAGGACCTATTGATCAAATTTATAATTTAGCTTGTCCCGCCTCCCCCGTGGATTACCAAAATATCCCCATAGAAACGTTATTGGTGTGCGCTGAAGGCGTTAAAAATATGCTCGATTTAGCGGTTCAAAAAAAGGCTATTTTTCTGCATGCCTCCACCTCGGAGGTCTATGGTGATCCTTTAAAACACCCTCAGAGAGAAGATTATTTTGGAAATGTAAATTGCATCGGCCCTCGTTCCTGTTACGACGAAGGCAAGCGATTCGCTGAAAGTTTGATTATGAATTATAAAAATCAATTCAATTTGGATATAAAAATCGTGCGTATTTTTAATACGTATGGCCCGTTTATGCGAAAAAATGACGGTCGCGTGATCCCGAATTTTATTAGCCAAGCGTTAAACAATGAGCCAATCACTCTTTATGGCGACGGCTCTCAAACACGATCGTTTTGTTATGTTTCGGACTTAATTGATGGGTTCATGAGTATGATGGAGTGTGCTGATTTTTCAGGCCCTGTGAATCTTGGCAATCCGCATGAAATTTCTGTCAAAACACTGGCTGAAAAGATCATTCAATTGACTCAATCTAAAAGTGAATTAGTGTATCGGCCCATGCCTAAAGATGACCCCAAAGTGCGTTGCCCGGACATCACATTGGCGCATGAAAAATTGAATTTTTCACCCAAAGTGGAATTAAAAAAAGGGCTTCAATTGACTCTCGATTGGTTTCGTAAAGAGTAACGCCAAAAAATTTGACAACGAGCGTTTTGGCCTTTATAAATGATGCATTGAAAATTCGCTTATCCAGAGTGGACGAGGGATTCGGCCCGTAGACTCCACAGCAACCCGTTTGCATCTCATTGACGTAAAATGAGCCGGCAAGCACGGTGCTAACTCCGACCCCTTTTGCGGGGAAGATAATGTGGGAATATTCACTTCATAATCTTTCTCGCGAAAGATTATTTTTTTATTCTTTTTTTATGTCTACGTATCTCTTCACTTCGGAATCGGTGACCGAAGGGCATCCTGACAAGATTGCCGATCAAATTTCCGATGCCGTGCTCGACGCGGTTTTGGGTCAAGACGCGCGCGGTCGTGTGGCGTGCGAAGTGTTGGTAACCACCGGGCTGGTTTTAGTGGCCGGGGAAATCACCACCACATGCTATGTCGATATCCCCAAATTGGCACGTGAAACCATTCGAGAAATCGGTTATACGGACGCAACCTATGGATTCGATTATAAAGCATGTTCCGTTCTCACGGCGATTGATGAACAAAGTCCGGACATTGCCTTGGGTGTGGATCGCGAAGGCGCCGGGGATCAAGGGATGATGGTCGGTTTTGCCATCAATGAAACCCCGGAATTCATGCCTCTTCCGATCATGCTTTCGCATAAATTGGTTCGCCAGTTGGCTAAAGTTCGTAAAGAAGGCGGACTCAAATACCTCCGCCCCGACGGAAAAAGTCAGGTTACGATTGAATATGAAAACGGCAAACCCAAACGTATCGATACAGTCGTGGTTTCCACCCAACACGGACCCGATGTGTCTTACGATCAAATTCGGCAGGATGTGATTGAAACCATTATTCGTCCCATTTGCAGTGAATACCTCGATGACAAGACCACGTATCACGTCAATCCGACCGGGAAATTCATTATTGGTGGGCCTCCGGGGGATTCCGGACTCACAGGTCGCAAAATCATCGTGGACACGTACGGCGGCATGGGTCGCCATGGAGGAGGATGTTTCTCGGGGAAAGATCCGACCAAAGTGGATCGCTCGGGCGCGTATGCGGCTCGCTATGTGGCTAAAAATATTGTGGCTGCAGGCTTGGCTGACAAATGCGAGATTCAAATCGCTTATGCCATCGGAGTCGTGGAACCGGTTTCCATTTTTGTGGAAACGTTCGGGACTGAAAAGGTTAAAAATGAACTCATCGTTGAATTGGTGAGGAAACATTTTGACCTCACCCCGCGTGGCATCATTTCTCACCTCGATTTACGCCGTCCGATTTATAAAAAAACAGCGGCGTACGGGCACTTCGGCCGAGAAGAAGAATCTTTTACATGGGAAAAACTCGATAAAGTCGATGCGTTGAGAAGCGATGCAGGACTTCGATCTTAAAACTCAATGGACACAAACCCAATCGAAAAAATTCGTAAAGTGGTACGGTTGATTCAACCTAAAATAAGCCCCTTCGGGAACATCAGTTTCCGTAAAGGGGATGCATTTCAAATCACAAAATCGGGGGCGGTTCTAAATGAAATTCAAAAAAAGGATTTCGTCGCCCCCGATCCCAAAAATAATCCTTCAACTGAAACAAAGCTTCACGCTTTTATTTATGAACAAAGGCCAGAGATTCATTGGATTATTCATCTTCATGACTCTGTGGTTCTTAAAAAAGGAGAAACACTTCATTTACCTATCACGAAAGAAGAAAAACCTTTTGGCACCCAAGCTTTAGTGGATGAGGTTGGCAAAATTCTCGGGAAGCATCCTTACATCCTCATGAAAAACCATGGTATCATCGCGCTTGGGTCTTCTTTGGATGAAACCCTTGATTTGATAATCAAAATCCACAATGCCTGTAAAGACGATTGAATGGAAAAATGGGGCCGCTCATATGATCGATCAGACGCTTTTACCCCAACAATACAAAATCATTCGATGTGAAACGGTTGAAAAAATTTGGGATGCCATTAAAACATTAAAAATTCGAGGCGCTCCGGCGATTGGGATCGCGGCGGCATTTGGACTACTGATTGCCTCCGAAAAATCATCTGCAAAAAACTACTCTGCCTACAAACGCGAAATGCAAAAAAGTGCGAAATATTTAGGGAGTTCACGACCCACTGCAATCAATTTGTTTTGGGCCCTGGATCGAATTATGAAAGTCGTGGATGAAAATGAAAATATTAAAATCGCTAAAAAAAATGTAAAAAAAGAAGCTTTAAAAATCTTTGAGGAAGACAAAAAAATTTGTAGAAGAATTGGAGAAAATGGCGAAAAATTAATTCCCCATGGGGCCACGATTATTACTCATTGCAATGCGGGAGGGCTTGCCACTGCGGATTATGGTACGGCGCTCGCCTGCCTTTATTTTGCACATGAAAAAGGCAAGAAATTAAAAGTCTTTTCGGATGAAACAAGGCCGCTCCTTCAAGGCTCGCGCCTCACCTATTGGGAGCTCACTCACGCGGGCATCGATACGACCATCATTTGTGACAACATGGCCGCGCACGTGATGAACACACAAAAAGTGGATTTGGTTATTGTTGGAGCGGATCGCATTGCAGCCAATGGAGATACGGCGAATAAAATCGGCACGTACAGCCTTGCGCTTGCGGCTCGAGCTCATCAGGTCCCTTTTTATGTGGCAGCCCCCCTTTCCACGTTTGATCTTACCTTGAAATCCGGGAAAGAAATCCCCATCGAAGAACGCAACCCGAAAGAAGTGGTAAAATTTAAAGCAAAAGTCTACAACCCGGCCTTTGATGTCACCCCTGCGAATTTAATCACGGGTATTGTTACGGAAAAAGGAGTTATTAAAAATCCAACTTTTAAAAAAATCTCTAATCTTTTCTCTTATGGATCTTAAAAAATATATTCGCGATATCCCCGATTTTCCTAAAAAGGGAATTATTTTTAAAGACATCACTCCTCTCCTTTCAACGCCTTCTGCTTTTAAATTTGCCATGGATCAAATGTTGGAATTTGCACGCCAACAAAAAGCTGAAGCCGTGGTGGGTATTGATTCAAGAGGTTTTATTTTTGGCAGTGTCATCGCTTACCAATTGGGCCTAAAATTTGTTCCTGTACGGAAAAAAGGGAAACTCCCGTATCAAACCCTTTCCGAAAAATACGCACTTGAATATGGGACGGCGGAACTTGAGATCCATAACGATGCGCTTCATAAAGGAGAAAAAGTTTTAATTGTGGATGATCTTCTTGCCACAGGCGGAACCGTTCGAGCCACCTGCGGTTTGGTGGAAAAGCTTGGCGCACAAGTGTGCGGGATTGCGTTTTTGATCAACCTTTCCTTTTTAAACGGTGGGGAGAAAATTAAAAATTATAAAACCTTAACTTTAATCCAATATGAATAGCGCTTCCATCGGTATTTTGGGCGGATCGGGTTTTTATGATTTTTTAAAAAATGCGCACACCATTGAAATGGACACCCCTTACGGCAAACCGTCCGGCAAAATCACTCTTGGCGAATATAAAGGCAAAAACGTGGCCTTTCTTCCTCGTCATGGAAAAGGCCATATTTATCCTCCCCATCAAATCCCTTATCGAGCGAATGTGTGGGCATTCAAACAATTGGGAGTTCAATTTATTTTGGGCCCTTGCGCCTCAGGAAGTTTGCGTCCGGATATAAAACCAGGCGATTTTGTGGTTTGTGATCAATTTGTGGATCGGACCAAGGGGCGTATCGATACTTTTTTTGAAGGCCCAAAAGTCGCTCATGTTGAAGCCGCGGAACCTTATTGTTTAAATCTTGGGAAAATCGCAGTGGAAGAAGGCCGAAAACTGGGAATTCAAATCCATCCCAAAGGCACAGTGGTTGTAATCCAAGGCCCTCGTTTTTCCACAAAAGCGGAGAGCAAGTGGTTTTCTTCCGCGGGTTTTGATGTGATCAATATGACTCAATATCCAGAATGCATTTTGGCGAGAGAGCTTGAAATGTGCTACTCGGGCATCGCTTTGATTACCGATTACGATGTAGGCCTGAGTGATTATCCCGAGATTAAGCCCGTTACCATTGAAGAAGTTTTAAGAACTTTCAAGGAAAATAATGAAAAATTGCGTAATTTGCTTTTTGCAATCATTGAAAAAATAGAGATTGGGAAATCCTGCCGATGCCATTCGGCGATGAAAAATGCGTTTCTAAATTAGAGATTTTGAGATACTATCCAATTAAAGTTTTCCATTCACCCACTTAATTTCAGACGTATGAAAACGGTTATTCTCTGCGGCGGATTAGGGACTCGCTTAAAAGAAGAGACTGAATTTCGTCCCAAACCCATGGTCCACATCGGTAACAGACCTATTTTGTGGCATAACATGAAAGTTTATGCCCACTACGGGTTTAAAGATTTTGTTTTGGCTTTAGGATATAAAGGCGAAATGATTAAAGAATATTTTCAAAATTATGAACTATTAAATAACGATGTCACTCTTGAGTTGGGGAAGCCTGAGAATCGTATTGTTCATCAACGCCATGACGAAGTGGGGTGGAAAATCACGTTAGCGGACACCGGTCAACAAACCCTTAAAGGGGGCCGATTGAAGAAAATTGAAAAATATATTGATGAAGATGAATTTATGATGACTTATGGAGATGGGGTCAGTAACGTCAACATCCCAGAGCTGATTGCTTTTCATCGGAGTCACGGAAAAATGGCAACCGTAACCGGGGTCACGGCTTCTTCTCAGTTTGGAGAAATCTCCATAGGGCCTGACAGCACCGCCAGTTTTGTTGAAAAACCTCGAAACACTTCCATTGTGAGCAATGGAGGATATTTTGTTTTTAATCGAGCGATTTTTGATCGTCTTAAGGACGAGGATTCGTGTGACTTAGAGTACGGCGTACTCGAACAATTGTCTAAAGAAGGACAATTAAAAGTTTTCCGACATGCCGGATTTTGGGCATGCATGGATACGTTTCGAGATATGGAGTATTTGAATCGATTATGGAATGAAGAAAAGGCCGCCTGGAAAATTTGGTAAATGCACTTTGTGATAAGCCCTATGAAACACCTTTCAGACTTACATGAATTTTATCGCGGTAAACGTATCCTTATTACAGGGCACACCGGATTTAAGGGTGGGTGGCTTGCGTTTTGGCTCCATGCGCTCGGGGCACAAGTGATTGGGTATTCATTGCCTCCGGCCACAAACCCCAATTTCTCGGAAACTGTAGAGCTAGATAAAAAAATCGTTTCTATTTTTGGCGATATCAGAAATCGAAAAACCTTGGAGGATACGTTTAAAAAACATCAACCCGAAATCGTGTTTCACATGGCGGCCCAAGCGTTGGTAAGGCCTTCGTATCGAGATCCGGTTGGCACGTATGAAACCAACGTCATGGGCACGGTTTATGTTCTTGAGGCGTGTCGCGCCACTCCCTCCGTTCGTGCGGTGGTGAATATCACAAGCGATAAATGCTATGAAAACACCCAACAAAAAAGTTATCGAGAAGAAGATCCCATGGGTGGACATGATCCTTACAGCTCCAGCAAGGGATGTTCCGAACTCGTCACTCAAGCCTATATTCGATCTTATTTTAACCCTGAAGAAAAAAACTCGGTCGCACCCAATTTAGCTCTTGCCTCGGGAAGGGCCGGGAATGTTATTGGCGGCGGCGATTGGGCCGAGGATCGCCTGATCCCGGATTGTATTCGATCTTTAACCACTCAAAAACCGATTGTCTTACGTTATCCGGCAGCCACTCGTCCTTGGCAACATGTGCTCGATGCACTTCATGGCTATCTTTTGCTCGCCCAACATTTATATGAAAAGGGGCGCGCCTTTTCCGGAGGATGGAATTTTGGAGCTGATGATGAAGATCAAAAAACCGTACAATGGGTCGTGGAAAATCTCCTTTCCCTTTGGGGCAGCCCTGAATCGTGGCAAAAAGATCCTGTCCCGCCTCTGCATGAAGCGCCTTTTCTTGCTTTAAATTGCTCAAAAGCTAAAGAAAAATTAGAATGGAGTCCCTTGTGGAAACCCGAGGTTGCTTTGGAAGAATCGATAACTTGGTATAAAGCCTTCTTTGAGAAGAAAATTATGGCAGAGATTACACTTCAACAAATTATTTCTTATGAAAAACTCCTCCATGATTCATGATTCTAATCCCATTTTCTGTCGCGTGTGCCAGACCGAGGTGATCCCCTTCTTCTCTTTGGGGAACATGCCATTGGTCAATTCATTTCTCGAAAAAAATGAAATTTCTCAAGAAAAAATGTATCCCCTCACGGTTGCCTTTTGCCCGCACTGTTATTTGGCTCAACTGACGGAAATTGCTCCGCCCGAAGCTCTTTTTTCCGATTATATTTATTTTTCTTCCACTTCAACCTCCTTCCTTGAACACTGTAAATACACGGCTGAAACATTGACGTCTCGCTTAGGCCTTACTTCCCAAAATTTAGTTCTTGAGATCGCGAGCAATGATGGGGCGCAACTTCAATTTTTCAAAGCGCTTGGGATCAAAATCCTTGGAGTTGACCCTGCAAAAAACATTGCGGAAATTGCCAACCAACGTGGTTTGCCCACGATTCCCACTTTTTTCAATGCCGCGTTGGCAAAGAAATTACACGACGAAGATCAAACCGAGGCGGATCTTATTTTCGGAGCCAATGTATTGGCCCATGTTCCCGATATTGTGGATTTTGTTAAAGGAGTCAAAACGCTCCTCAGGCCCAAAGGCACTGCGGTGTTTGAATTCCCTTACTTGAAAGGGCTCATGGAGAATAAATTCGACACCATTTATCACGAGCATGTTTTTTATTATTCCTTGCTGGCCTTGATTTATCTATTTAAAACTGCCGAATTGGAAATTTATGATGTGGAAATGATGCCGGTGCAAGGCGGTTCTTTACGAATTTTTATTTCTCATCCTGGCGTTTTTCCAACGAGTAAAAACGTGAACGATCTCGTCGAGCAAGAAAAAAAGGAAGGCTTTGACACAATTCAGACTTATCAAAAAATCAACACCCATGTGAATACCCTGAAAACCGAGCTTATCGCCTTGCTCAAACAATTGAGAAAAGAAGGTAAAAAAATAGCGGCTTACAGTGCGCCGGCCAAAGGCAATATTTTGTTGAATTATTTCGATTTGAAAGGGGAGCTCGATTTCCTGGTGGATAAATCAAAAGCCAAACAAGGGTTGTACACGCCTGGCACTCACTTTTTAGTTCATGCCCTAGATAAAATCGACCAAGAAAAACCCGATTACCTTCTAGTACTATGCTGGAATATTGCAGACGAAATCATTCATATGCCCGAGTTGGAGGCCTATCGAAAACGAGGTGGAAAATTTATTGTTCCCATCCCTGAAGTCAGGATTATTTAAAATTTTATGAAATTCACAGAGACTAAAATTAAAGGCGTCTATTGCATTGAACCCGAACTCATTCGGGATGAACGAGGTTATTTCACCCGAACTTTTTGTCAAAAAGAGTTAGAGTCTCATGGGATTGAATTCAATATTGCACAGACTAATTTAACTCTTACTTTAAAAAAAGGCACAATTCGCGGCCTACATTTTCAGGTCGAACCTAAGGCGGAAGCGAAAATTGTTCAATGTCTTAAAGGTTCGATTTATGATGTGGCGATTGATTTACGAAAAGACTCGCCCACCTACAGTCAATGGGTGACCGAGGAGCTGACCGGAGACAATAAAAAAATGCTCTATATCCCCAAGGGATGTGCACATGGACTCCAAACGTTAACCGATGATTGTGAGGTTTCTTATCTTATGTCTGAATTTTATTCACCTGAACACAGTAAAGGTGTGAGTTGGAATGACCCCTTTTTTAATATTCAGTGGCCGGTAAAAAATCCTTCCCTCTCTGAGAAAGATAAAAATTGGTCTTTCATTAAAACCTCATGAAAAAAATCCTTTTAATCGGTAAAAACGGCCAACTCGCCCATGAACTCCTCAACGATGCGAGTTCTTTTGGATTTGAAATTATTGCGTTTAATAAAGAAGAATTGGATGTAACCCAGCCCTTGCAAATCGAAGAAAAAATCAAACAAATTAACCCTGCGATTTTAATCAACACCTCCGCTTATCATGTGGTTCCCTTGTGTGAAAAAAATCCTTTACCGGCCCTAGAGGTCAATTTTATTGCGGTTCAAAATCTAGCAAGGATATGTAAAAAAATAGGCATTCCTTTTGTCACTTACAGCACCGATTATGTATTTGATGGCAAAAAAAGCGCCCCCTACTTGGAAGCCGACTTACCTCATCCTCTTCAGGTTTATGGCCTTTCGAAACTGGCCGGAGAATACGCGGCTTTGAGTTCCTACCCTGAGGGTACTTTTATGATCCGAACGTGCGGTTTATACGGAGGGAAAACAGGCAGTCCTGAAAAAGGTGGAAATTTTGTCTTAAATCTTTTAAAAGATACGAAAAACCAAAATGCCATGGAAGTAAGCTCAGAGCAAAGAGTCAGCCCCACCTATGCCGGAGATTTAAGCAAAGCCACCTTAAAATTATTAAGTCGAGAGGTTCCTTCCGGGATCTATCATCTCGTAAATCGAGGGGATTGCAGTTGGTATGAATTTGCGAAAGAAATTTTTAAATTATCAAACATAAAAATAGCCCTAAAACCCGTGGATCGAGGTGGTTTGGATAAAGACATGAAGCGCCCTCTGTTTTCCGCTTTGGAAAACACAAAAGCCAAGGCGCTCGGAGTGGAGTTGCCTTCTTGGCAAGAAGGGCTAAAATCCTATTTGGATTTCTTGAATTCCATGCAAAAATAACGTAGTTCTTTCGTTATAAATAAAATTTATTTTTTAAATAATCCCTCCATGAAAGCAAAAATTAAACCTCGCATCGACCTGGTGAATCGGACAAAACTGGAAACCGTCATTCCTATTCGTGTGCCTTTTGTTATCTTTGTAGACCCGAGTGATTTATGCAATTTTAAGTGTAAATTTTGCCCTTCCAGCGATCGAATATTGCTCAAAAAAATGGGCAGAGCCCTTAAGCCCATGGACTTTAATCTTTATAAAAAAATCATCGATGATATTTGTGAATTCGAAAAACCCATTAAAGTTTTACGCCTTTATAAAGATGGAGAACCGTTGTTGAATCCTCGTTTTGCCGACATGGTTCGCTACGCCAAAGAAAAAAAATGCGCGGAAAGGATCGACACCACCACCAATGCTTCTCTTCTCAACCCAAAATTAAATCTTGAAATTATTGAAGCCGGACTCGATCGCATTAATATTTCTATCGAGGGAGTGAACGAAAAACATTATTGGGACTTTTCAGGATATAAAATCGACTTCGATCAATTGGTTGCCAATATTCGACATCTTTATGAACATCGAGGAAAATGTGAAATCATCATCAAAATCAATGGAGACACCATTACCGAAGAAGATAAAAAAAGATTTTACGATGTGTTTGGAGATATCGCCGATGGCGTATTCATTGAGCACGTGATGTCGTGTTGGCCTGAATTTGAATTGAAAGGAGTCATGGTCAATCAAGCTTTTGGTATCTATGGACAAAAAATTAAAGAAGTTAAAGTTTGTCCTTATGTTTTTTATTCTTTCTCGATCAACTCGGATGGAACGGCAAGTGCTTGTTTCTTAGATTGGTCTAAAAAACTCATTATTGGTGATACGAGAGAAGAAAGCGTTAAGGATATATGGAATGGAGAGAAATTATTCAATTATCAAAAAATGTTTTTGGAGAAAAAAAGGAAAGAACATTTCTTCTGTGGCAAATGCGGCCAAATGTCTCATGGACTTCCGGATGACATTGATCCTTATGCGGAAGAACTATTATCTAAACTAGAAAAAAGCCATGGAGGAAAATAAAGAGACGCTCTGCCCCATTTGCAAATCAGCCCAAGCTTTTCGCTTATTAAATTTGGATTGCGGGAATTTAGACCCTTCAACTCTTTATTCACTTGTAAAAATCAACGCCTGTGAAAAATGCGGTCATATTTATAATGATTTATCTTCAGAGGACATTACGGGGCTCATGAAATATTATAATGAGGAATACGGCCCAGTGAATATGAGCTCGACCGATAAAGTCGGCGATCGCCCGGGGAGCACCAATTCTTTTACCTGCAAAAGGCACGCTCTCTTGTATGACTTGGTTGCTCCTTATATTCATAAAGATTCTCGTGCGTTGGATGTGGGTTGTGCGATGGGGGGATTTCTTGATTATTTACATCAAAAAGGGCTCACTAAACTTTATGGAGTTGATATCATCGAGGACTATGTTAGTTATGCAAAGAAAAAGGGGATTTACACGGTTAAATTAGGGAGTGCCGAATCTATCCCTTTTGACGAAAATTCTCTTGATTTAGTTGTGGTGGATCAAGTGGTAGAACACTTGGTGGATCCTATCCAAGTCTTTAAAGAAGCAAAACGAGTTTTAGCGGAGGATGGATTGCTGTGTATTGGAGTCCCCGATGCTTCGAGGTATGACAAACTGTATTTTTTTGATTTCTTTTGGTTCCTTATGCGAGAGCACATTCAACATTTTGACCTTGAACATCTTAAGTTATTGGCGGGGCTTGAAGGCTTTGAATTCGTCACTCATTGTGAAGCTGAAACGCCGATGATGAGTGAAAAGATGATTTTGCCAAATTTAAATGTTGTTTTTCGAAAAACAAATAAAAAGGGACAGCTCCATACGACTGAAAATTGTTTTAAGCTTAAAAAAGAAATGGAACAATACATTGCGAATGACCTTAAAAAATTGAATAATAAAAAAGCTCTTATAAAAAAATTTATAAATTCTAAAAAACCGTTGTATGCATGGGGTATTGGACGTGAATTTTTATACCTTTATGCCTCTGCGGGACTTAAAAATTGCAATCTTGTTGGACTTATTGATACCAACTCACTCAAGCAAAGCACTTTTTCTGTTGAAGAGAAATCGATCCATGATAAAAATATTTTAAAAGAAGCTCCCGCGAATTCCGCGTTATTGATCACTGCGATCGCTCATACTTCTCCGATTAAAAAAGTCCTTTTTGAAATGAGGTACCAGGGGCAGATTGTAGAGATTTAAATCCCTCTATGCGAAAAAATTTAATTAAAAGAATTCTTCATATTACTCCCCATCTTGGAGGAGGAGTTGGAAGAGTCCTTTTGGGTTATTTCCCGAAAGCTATAAAAAACCGTGACTTTGAACACACGGTTGCCTGCTTGGATGACGCGAACGAGCACTCCCTAGATGTTGCTCAAAATATAGGGCTCAAATTATTTGATAAAATGTCTGGGAAAAAAGAAAAACTTCTTAAAATGATCGCTGAAGCGGACATTGTGCTTATCCATTGGTGGAACCATCCTCTTTTATATGATTTCTTGGTGAAAAGCCCTTTACCTCCTTGTAGGTTGATTTTATGGAGTCATATTTCAGGATTTCATCCTCCTTATGTTTTCACCCCTAAAATCCTTCATTATCCTGAAGTTTTTGTTTTTACCACCCCTCTCAGTTTTGAGACTCCGGAAATTCAAGCGCTTTCGGATAAAAACAAAAAAAAATTACGAGTGATCTGGTCTACCGGAGGGATAGGCCATGTTGAAAACGTAAAACCCAAGCCTCACAAAGGCTTTAACATCGGATACATTGGAACCGTAGATTATTGTAAAATGCATCCTGATTTTTTGAAAATTTGTGCTGGCATTAAAATTCCCGATGTCCATTTTATCGTTTGTGGGGGGCCCAAAGAACAGGAACTTAAACGAGAAACTCAAAAATTAGGGATTGCTGAAAAATTTGATTTTACAGGGCCTATTTCCGATATTTCAAAATACCTCTGCCTTTTTGATTTATTTGGGTATCCGTTGGCTCCTTATCATTATGGCACCTGTGATCAAGTCTTGGCGGAAAGTATGGCTGCGGGAGTGGTCCCTGTGGTGCTTTCAAACCCTATGGAAAAGCACATGATAAAAAACGGAATTACTGGAAGGGTTGCTAAAGATGAGAAAGCTTATATCCATGCGATTCAGGCTTTATATAAAAATAAAAAATTAAAAAATTCTTTGTCTAAAAAAGCTCAAGAATATGCCCTCGATTTTTTCTCTACGGATAAAATGGCCAAAGAATGGGAATTTATTTTTAATAAAACTCTTCTTTCCCCCAAAACACATAAAAAATGGAATATTTCTAAAAAGAATTCAAGGATATCCACTCAGGATGTATTTTTAGAATCCCTTGGGAGTTACGGGAAAATCTTTAAGGCTTATTGCAAGGCTACCGATAAAAAAAACCGTGAAAAATGGCGAAAAGAAATAATAAAATTGGGACAATCCCCTACGTGGCAAGCCCTCACCCGAGGGACCGTGCATCACTACAATTCGTTTTTCCCGGGAGATAAAAACCTTGTCGCTTGGGGGAAAATCATGATAGATATTAAGAATAAATAATCTAAAAATCACATGAATACTGATCCTATAAAACAATTCCGACTCGAAGCCATTCAAAGAGCAAATTCATATCGTAAAAATGAGGCTCTTCAAAAAACCTGGCAAAGTTTTCATGAACAATTGGTAAAGGCCCAATATGCGTATAACTTTTTTTGGCTTGGAGTTCCCATTATTCAGGCCCCCCAAGACTTACAGGCGTTGCAAGAAATCATCTGGGAGATTAAGCCAGATCTCATCATCGAAACCGGAATCGCGTGGGGAGGGTCTATTATTTTTAGTGCTTCTATGTTGGCTATTTTAGAAGCCTGTGGCTCCATAGAAAAGGGTGACGTGATCGGAATCGATATTGATATTCGCGCTCATAATAAACAAGCGATTCTTGACCATCCTCTGAGTAAAAAAATCACCATGTTTGAAGGGTCTAGTATTGATGAAAAAATCGTTCAAAAAGTAGCCGCATTTGCGAGAACCAAAAAACGCGTACTCGTTTGCTTGGATAGCAACCATACGCATGACCACGTTCTCGCTGAATTGAGGGCCTACGCCCCTATGATAAGCGTTGGCAGTTATTGTATGGTGGGAGATACGGGCGTTGAAGATTTGCCTGAAGGAAGCACTTCGAATCGCCCTTGGGGCAAAGGGAATAATCCTAAAACAGCAGTTTGGGAATTTTTGAAAGAAAATCATGACTTTGAAATCGATAAAATCATTGAATCAAAATTGATTATTACCGGATCCCCCGATGGATATTTGAAACGAATTAAGGGTTAAAAATTTATTTTTAATATGTCAAAACCAACGGTTTCTATTGGGCTTCCTACTTATAATGGGTCTAAGACCATTCGACGGACCTTGGACACTCTCCTTAATCAAACCTATAAAGATTTCGAACTCATTATTTCCGATAATGCTTCAACGGATGGGAAGGTCCCGGAAATTTGCGAAGAATATGCGGCCCGTGATCCACGCATTCGTTATATTCGTCAAAAAGAGAATATTGGTGGAGCCAATTTTAAATTTTTAGTTGATGCTGCACAAGGAGACTATTTTATGTGGGCCGCGGATGATGATGAATGGGAACCTGAGTTCATCCGTGAACTCGTTGAATTACATATTGAAAATCCTGAAGCGATTGTTGCTTTTTGCGCACATGATAATCTCACATTTTCAGGAGAAGTTCTTCAATTTCATCCTCCTTTATTCCCAGAGCATGAAAATTTAAACAAGTATCATCGTTTTAAACGATTTCTTTTAGATCGAGGAGGCAAATGTAATTACACCTATGGACTTTTTAAAAAAAAATATTTACTGAATCATGTGATTTTGAAACCATTTGAAGGCATTCCTCCTCAATATAGCTCTATGGATACCTTTTTCTTGTTTGATATGCTCCTTAAGGGGCCTTTTGTGAGCACTCCTAAACTTCTTTGGCATAAAAGATGCCACGGGCACGATTTTAAACCGGAACGTACGGTAAAAGATTTGAGTGTATTTGGGGATCGAACACTGTTTTTCCGTAAAATGTTGCATTTTTTAAAAACTCCGTATTACGCATTTTTTTTCTACCGTGTTATTAATGACCTTATCCAAAAATCGTTCTCTTCTGTTTGGGACCGATTTCGTTTGTATTTTTTCAACACCTATCGATTGTTTTATTTTTGGGGGAGTCGTTTGTTCTGGGCCCTGAAATTATTGTTTTCCTTTTTTGTCGGGCTATTCCGTCTTGCCAAAAAACAAATCGTGAAGAAATCGTAAAATTTTATTCTCGGCGCATCAACACTTTCACCATTTGGCGAATTTCTTGAGGATGGATGATTTTTCCGATAAAAATCAAAGCCACATACGTTGCCATCGCAAAAGAAGCGGCGAGAACGGGGGGTAAAACAAGGGAAAGAGTAAAAAATAAGGCCACCGACCCCAATGCCATAAATGTTGGCTTAGCGATCATGGGGAAAAACTTGATAGGAATAATCCCTCTTAAAAAATAAATATTAAATAAAAGTTGGGCAATTTGCGCGATGACCGTTGCGGTAGCGGCGCCTTCCCCTCCCCACGACGGGATTAAAATCATATTAAATATAAAATTCAATAAAGTGCTTAATAATACGCTCCAAAGCAGGTCTTTTTGTTTGCCCACCACAATCAACGCCCCATACAGAATCCCTCCCACCAAAAAAACCATGATGGACCAAATCATGATTTGCAACGTCAGGGTTCCCACAAGATATGCTTCTCCAAAACAGAGCTCAACGATGGGACGAGCAAAAAAAGTAATCCCCAGCCCAAAGAAAAAACCCAACCCTGCCATGAGTTGAACCGACCGTTTGTAAACCGACATGAATTCCTCTCGAGCGTGTGCAAAAAGCTTGGAAAAAACCGGGGCAATGCTGTAGCCGTACAAGGAGGCAAGAAGCCAAAACGCAAAAACAATTTTATACATGGCGCTATAAATCCCTACCGCTTCACTGTCTTTGAAAAAACGCAACATGATGGAATCTAGAGAAAAATACACGGTGCTTAAAGCGCTCCCTGCCATCAGGGGCCACGATTGCGAAAAAAGAATGCGCCCCATCTTCCAGTTGATCTGCCATATCCATGAAAAAAGATATTTTCTTATCAAGATGAGGGTAATCATTCCCCCCAATACACTTGCGCCTAAGTAACCAAACATCACCTCCTCGATCGTCCCTTTTTTAAACAGAAAGAAAAGCACAAAAATAATCAGAAATCCATATTGAGTCGCAATGGCAATGGCTTCAAGGTGCATGCGATTGACCGCCTGAAAAGCGCTATACAAAAAATTTGTAATGATACTGAACATGGTATAAAAAAGCGCGATCATAAGGAGAAGGGCGTCTTGGCGTAATACGGGAAAAATCAAAATAGCGCCGACGAGCGCAAGAAATATGAGAAAGGAAGCGATGCCTTGCATGAAAAGGGCAGTGATCAAATTTTCACGTAAAAATTTTTCGTCTCGCGCTCCATCTCTCACGAAAGTGGTGGGAAGCCCTAAATTCATGACGATAGAAGCAAATCCTGTAAGCGCCAATGCAAAAGAAAATCGACCGTATTCCTCTGGCCCAAAAAGGCGCGCGAGAAGAACGACCAATGCGATTCCACTAACCGCTTTGACCCCTTCAATAATGGCGCGGAAAAAACTGTTGAAAACAATGGTACGAAAAGTCGAGGTCATAAGATGGGTTTCGTTGCGTGTGGCGTGGATTATAAACTATAATGCAGCCCTCTAACAATCTTCTCTTGAAAAACGTTTATTTTTATACTGGATCTCAGGTTCATAATATTCATAAACAAGAGGCCAAATGCGCGCCGGAAGGTTTTCAATACATCGCTTCTAACCCAGCTCTTTTTAAAACCATTGGTGTTCACGCTCGTTCTCCCAAGAACCTTTTCGGGTTCTTAAAGAAGGGATTCCAAAATTTTATTTTCCACCTCCTTTTAGCATTAAAACTCCCTAAAGTTCATTATATTCGGCCTTCCACAAAAGTAGACTTGATTCACAGCACTCATCATCCTCTTTTGAATAAAAAAATCCCTTGGGTGATGGATCTTGAGGAAGTCACTCAGTTGACCTGGTACAATCGACGTGTTTTTGACAAAAAACGCAATCAACGATTTTTTGAAAAATTATTTGCAGGCAAGGCGTGCCGCGGCATTTTGTGTTGGAGTGAGTCGGCACAAAAAAGTATTCTTAACGGACTGGATTGCTCTCGGTTTAGAGAAAAGATCCAAGTGGTTCCCTTAACTTTGGAAGCCATGAAACCGGTGCAAAGGACTTTTCAAAAAGATCGCGTAAATCTTCTCTTTCTGTCCACCATTTTTGATACTAAAGGGGGTATGGAAACGCTTTTAGCCACTGAGGAATTGTCAAAATCTTACAATGTTCATTTGTATATGGCTTCAAATCCTCCGGAATCCATTCGAAAACAGTTTGAAAATCACCCCAATATTCACATTGGAGAGCCGCAATCCAGGGGAGAACTCATCCGAATGTACAAAGAAGCGGATATTTTTGTAATGCCCGGTCATTTTGAGGCCTTTGGGTTCGTCTTTTTAGAGGCCTTTTCTTATGGATTACCCTGTGTCACCACGGATGGATATGCAGGAGAAGATCTTGTAGAGGATGGCGTGCGAGGGAAAGTGATTAAAAATTATTTTTCCATTTTTGATAAAAATTATATTTCCACTTTAAAATCATTCGATGATCGTCAAAAATGGGCAGAACGATGTTTGTATCCCCCAAAAGATTACGTAGATCGTTTAGCCAAAGCGATTGAAGGGCTAATCGTCAACCCTGATTTAAGAGAAAAAATGAGCCGAAATGCTTATGAAAGCGTGGTGTCCGGGAAATTTTCGCAAGCTCATCGTCGTAAAATTTTAAAAGAAATTTATACCAAAGCGCTTCAATCTTCTTAAACTATTTTTATGAGTATTTCTTTATTGGCTCACAGGGGCTTTTGGAAGATAAAAAAAGAAAAAAATACACTTGAGGCTTTTTGGAAAGCTTTAGACCAAGGTTGTGGGATTGAAACGGATTTAAGGGATTTCAATCAAAAACTGGTGATCAGTCATGACCCGGCTTCCCCTAAAAGTATTTCAGCAAAAAGAATCTTCTCAAAACTTTCCACACATCCTTCTTTTAGGAAAGTGCTATTTGCTTTTAACATCAAAGCCGACGGCCTTCAAGAATGGGTAAAAGCATTGATTGAAAAATTTGGATTGAAAAACAACAGTTTTATCTTTGATATGTCTGCCCCCACCCATTATGGGTATTCCTTTTATTTACCGCGTAAAAATATCGGAACCCGATGGAGTGATTTTGAATCCACTCCTCTTTTTTTAGAAAAAAGTGCTTATATTTGGATGGATCAATTTGAAACTTTTAAAAACGATATTGAGAAAATAAAAAAATGGCAAAATCAAAGCAAAAGAATCTGTTTTGTATCGCCTGAACTTCACCACCACGATCCCGAGCCTCTTTGGCAATGGCTGGAACGTTTTTTTTTAAAAGACAAAAAAACGGTATGGCTTTGCACTGACCTTGTGGAAATGGCCAAAAAACGATTTAATGTCTCATGATGATTAAAGCGGTCTTATTCGATCTCGACGGCGTCCTCGTGGATGCCACGGAATGGCATTATGAAGCGCTAAATAAAGCGCTTGGTCTTTTTGGTTACACGATCAATCGCACTCGACATCTCGATTTTTATAATGGTTTGCCTACGCGAGTGAAATTAAGAGAATTAACTAACGAATTTGGTTTACCCGAATCTCTCCATCAATTCATTTATGAGATGAAACAAATTTATACCACGGATTATATCCAACGATTGTGCCGTCCCGATTTTCAAAAACAATTGATGTTTAAAAACTTAAAAAAGGTTGGGCTTAAAATTGGGGTATGTTCCAATTCGATTCGAGAGACCCTAGAATTAATGCTAAAAAGAAGCGACCTTTTTGAGAGTTGTGATGTCATTATTTCAAATCAGGATGTCAAAAAAAATAAACCTCATCCTGAAATGTATCTCACGGGAATGGCTCAACTGGGCATTAAACCGGAAGAAACGTTGATTGTAGAAGATTCGCCCCATGGAATTGAAGCGGCTCAGGCCTCAGGGGGCAAAGTGGTTATTGTAAAAGGAGTTCATGATGTGCACATCGGCTTGCTTGAAAAATATCTAACCCCATAAATTTATGTTGAATATTGTTGTTCCTATGGCTGGACGAGGTACTCGTTTTGCGGAAAAAGGCTATACGTTCCCCAAGCCCCTCATTGAAGTGAAAGGGAAGCCCATGATTCAAGTGGTTATTGAAAATTTAAGACCAAAAACCGAACACCGCTTCACCTTTATTTGCCAAAAAGAACATTATGAAAAATACGCGCTTCATGAACTTTTAAATTTATTGACGCCAGGTTGTAACATTGTGACTTTGGAGGAATTCACTCAAGGTGCCGCTTGTACGGTTTTATTGGCGAAAGAATACATCAATAATGATGATGAATTAATGCTCTCCAATTCCGACCAATATATCGAGACCGATATCAATCATTTCCTTGAAGATGCTCGTAAGGCAAAGGTCGATGGATCTATCATGACCTTCCCTGCCATGCACCCCAAGTGGTCTTTTGCAAAGACAGACGATCAGGGACATGTGGTTGAAGTGGCTGAAAAAAAGCCCATCAGTAACCATGCCACGGTTGGAGTTTATTATTATCAAAAAGGACATGATTTTGTCCAAGGTGCGGAAGATATGATTCGAAAAGATATCCGGGTCAACAATGAGTTTTATGTGTGCCCGGTTTACAATGAAATGCTTTTAAAAGACAGAAAAGTTAAAATCTATGAAATTGAAGCGAACCAAATGCATGGGATGGGCACGCCCGAAGATCTTGTCGAGTTTGAAAAATCAGAAACTTTTCTTCGTTTTTAATTCTAAAAAATGCTCGACACCTTCGTTCTTTCATTTGAAAAGAAAAACCACAAAACTGTTTTATTCTTTGCGATATTACTCATTTTTCCGAATTTTTTGGGGATGCTAAATGTCACGACTCCTTTTGATTTTAAAATTCATTTCTTCCAATTGGCAATCTTTTTAGCCGCTTATTTTTATGGAGCCAAAGGAGGGTTATTGTCTGGGACGATTGGATCTTTTTATTCCGCATGGATGATGCACAACCCTTATATTTTGATAGGGAATGCCATTTTGGGATTTTTTGTAGGGTTATTCATCCAATACAATGTGGGGCTTTTCTGGAGCATCTTGCTCGCCTATTGCATTCAATTGCCATGGCTCGTTCTGACCGATTATTTTTTAATTCATATGCCGCTCCCTGTGCTTGAAAAATTGATTCTCAGCTTATGGATATCCAATATGATCTGGGGGGTGACTACAAAAATGATGATAAAACCTATAAAAAATGCACTGAAATGATCGTTCAAGATGGAGTCCCTTATTCTCTGATTCTCAAAAAATCCTCTCGAATTCTTTATCGATCCACTCAAACCGGATTGAGGCCTCTTGTGGAATGCATTGAAAAAAATAAAGGGAAAAAAGGATGCACCTTGTATGATAAAATCATTGGGCTGGCTGCGGCCAAATTGATCGTTTATTCTGGGATTATAAAAACCGTTTTTACTCCTATTGCTTCTGTGCCAGCTCTTCAATTTTTGGAAAAAAATAAAATTAAGATACAACCGTTAGCAACCGTTCCGTCTATTCTGAACCTCCCCAAAACCGATCTTTGCCCTTTTGAAAAAAAGGCTCAAACCATTCATGATCCCATTGAATTTTATGAAACAATAAAAAAGATATTTTTATTCGCCTGAAAAACATCTTCATGCTCCGTAGCACTTTATATTATTTTCTCTTACGACATCTTAAATATCCTCATTGGGAAAAAGATTATGCCGATATTGTGGCCGATTATTCACGGCTAAATGCGGACTTCCTTCCCGAAATTCTTGAGCATACGGTGCGCCATGTGCCTTTTTATCAAAATCTATTAGGAAAAAATGATCCTCGAAAAATTCTTTTAGAAAACTTCCCCATTCTTACGAAAAATCTTTTACGTAAAGAGTGGCATTCTTTTAAATCCACTTTAAAAAAGCGCCCAGGCACTTGCTTGAATAGTTCTGGAGGTGCTACCGGCATCCCCCAAACATTCATTCAAGATCGTGAATTTTATGAATGGGGACTTGCTACTTCCGCTTTTTATTTTCGTCAATTTTTAAAAATCGATGAAGCCAAAGTTTCAAAAGTAATGTTGTGGGGTTCCGAAAGAGATCTTTTTAAACAAAATAATTTCCAGATTCATTTCGCCAATTGGTGCACTCAACTGACCGCGTTTAATTCTTTCAAAATGTCCCCAAAAGAGTGGGAGCATTGTTTGGATACCATCAATACACGTCGCCCCTATTTTATTAAGGGATATGCGGGGTCCCTTTATGAGCTTGCCTGCTTTATTGAAAGTCAAAAACGATTGGTTTGGAAACCCCATTTCATTTATGCCGCGGCAGAGACTTTACATCTGTTTATGCGAGAAAAGATTGAAAAAGTTTTTAAAACAAAAGTATACGATTTCTATGGATCGCGTGAGGTTGGGACTATGGCGGGCGAATGTCATTTAGGAGCCAAGCATATCTTTACATTCAATAATTTCTTAGAAGTGGTGAATGCCGACAATCAACCTGTTAAAGTAGGCGAAGAAGGACGTATTCTCGTCACCACTCTCCATAATTATTCCATGCCGTTAATCCGATATGAGATTGGGGATACCGCTATTTTAGGGGAATCATGTCCTTGTGGGAACTCTCTCCCCACTTTAGAACGTATCACAGGCCGGACCACGGATCATTTTAAAAATAAAAAAGGAGATATTATTCATGGAGAGTATTTTACTCATCTTTTTTATTTCCGGGAATGGGTGAAAACGTTCCAAGTTCTTCAAGAGAAGTTGGATAAAATCACCTTATTCGTTGTACTCAATCCGATAAATCATGGGCCAACCCCAACCGAAACCCAAGACATTGAAGGAAAAATTAGACTTGTTATGGGTGGAGATTGTATGCTTACTTGGAGTTATGTTTCGGAGGTTCCAAAAACTCCCCAAGGAAAGCATCTTTTTACCCGCAGTCTTATTCATGGAAAATAACACTCTTAATCCTCGTGTGGCCCTTATTTGGACGGACAAAGCTTACCCTGAGTTTCCTTATGATGAAAACTCCGCTTTACATAAAGCACTTAAAGACCTTTTTAAGGCCTTAGGGGTGCCCCCTGAAAATCCATTTAAAGACTCTATTAAGCCCGGGGAAACGGCGCTCATCAAGCCCAATTGGGTCATGCATACCCATCCTAACGAAAAAAATCTTGATTGTTTGATTTCGCATACTTCTTTGATTCGATATCTTATCGATTTTTTAGCAAAAGCCATGCAGGGGCAAGGAACGATTGTTTTAGGAGATTCTCCTTTACAATCCTGTGATTTACCTAAACTTCTTGACCGAAGCCATATCCATGAAGTTTTAACAAATGCTCGCCAACAATACCCTCAAATTCAATTTGTTATTGAGGACTGGCGTCTCACCCATTATAAAAATAAACCAATCCCTCTGGATGATTTTGGGAACATACAATCCTCAAAACATCAAATCATTGATCTTAAACAAAAAAGTTTTTTAGAAGACATTCGTGATTATTCCAATCAATTTCGTATCACTTGTTATAAACCGAGTTTATTGAAAAAACATCATGCCCCCGGTAAACACGAATATTTTATTGCAAATCGAGTTTTTGATGCGGACTTCATTATCAATCTTCCCAAAATGAAAACTCATATCAAGGCGGGTTTGACAGGAGCTCTTAAAAATCTAATCGGAATCAATGGACATAAAGAATATTTACCTCATCACATTAAGGGGCCTTATTTTAAAGGTGGAGATAATTATTTAATGCCCAATAAAATCCGCGAATATCATGAAAATGTTTATGATTATTTTTGGGAACATTCCAGTGAAATGAGTTCACTGAAAAGAAATTTATTTTCTTTCTGGCTTAATGTTTTATTGGTCCTTTCTTTTATCCTCGGGAAAGAAATTATCTCCGCCGGACAATGGCGATGCAATGAAACCATTTGGCGCACCACGTTGGATCTCAATCAAATTTTATATTTTTTCGGCCCAAAACGTCCTCGAAAAATCCTTACTATTTTGGACGGAATCATTGCCGGCGAAAGGCAGGGGCCACTTTGCCCTCAAGCCAAAAAAATAGGCGTCTTGATCGGGGGGGAAAATCCAGCTCATGTGGATGCAATTGCAGCACAATTGATGGGTTACAATGTTTCACGAATCCCAACGGTTTATCATGCTCTTTATCATCGCAATTCTTGTTTTGGAGGAACATCGCTTGAAGAATTGTCTATTTTTTCAAATACCCAAGGACCTGAATTGAGTAAAATTTCATTTTTCGATCTTCCGAATCTTCATTTCCAAAAGCCCCTATTTTGGGTCGGGGCCTCCCTCAATGATAAAGACTAATTACAAATAAATCGGTTTTATTGTTTTAGGTTTTTAAGCGCTTCTTCTCTTACTAGTTTTTCAATACGTTTTTGTAAAAATTTCACCACCAAATAATTGTGAATTAAGAGTGCGAATAAAACCACGAAAGCAATAACGACCACAAAATCCATGAGCCGAGAAAAACCCATTTTTTGGATGTAAGGGCTCACGGTTTCGGGGAGGATGGCAATTCCTAAAAAGACCACCCAAATCATCATCCATAAAATCATTTCTTTCCCACTAAAATCCCTTCTTTTATAGGCAATATAAGTAAAAAACAGGGCTAAACAGGCAAAGATGATGCATAACAATTGAATTCCAATCATAAAATGAATCGCCAAATAAAAATCTGAAATAAAAGATTTAATCCATCGACCACGGTCATCCCCTTAAAATCATCATAATAAATCGTGTCGATAAAAATTTGTTTGCATTTTAAATGATATTTAACGGCGCGTATAGTCATTTCAGCATCCGCGTAATAACTTTCGGCTTTCCAATCCAATTGAGGATAAACATTGGCCCGAAAAGCACGATATCCAGATTGGATGTCATTGAAAGCGCATTTAAAAAGAAAAAAGGCGGCCCATTCCAACATTTTATTCCCCCATTTTCGAAGAAAGGGCATTTTTTGGCCTCCTTTTCTTGCCCCAATGATCATGTCATAACCTTCTTTTTCAATGGGTTCGATAAACCGCGGTAAATCCTTGGGGAGATGTTGCCCGTCACTGTCCATGAAAATAATAATTTCAATCCCCAATTTTAAAGCGGCGGTCACCCCCGTTTTAAGAGCCGCGGATTTTCCTAAATTAATTGTATGATGAAGCGCTAAAGCTCCTGCTTTTTTTGAAATTTCATAACTCGCGTCCTGAGAACCATCATCTACGGCGATCACCACATCCACATAAGACTTAGCTTCTTGAATAACGTTTCCAATGTATTTGGATTCATTATAAATGGGTAAAATTAAAGCGGTTTTCATCATAAAGAGCTAAAGATCTAATTCAGTGATTGTTGGAGAAAAATGGAGTTTTTTTTGAGCCTTTTTAATATCTAAAGATAAATTTCTCAAAGAATTGTCTTCGGGTTCGTAGCGCACCTTAAAATGCTCTTTTTTTTGAAGGGTTTCAACAATTTCATTCAAGGAAACACTTTTGGGATTGGAAATATTGAAAACATCTGATTTTGGATAAAAAATGCTTTTTTCTAAAGCAAGACAGGCGTCTTTTACATGGAGAAAATTCCTAAGTTGGGAGCCATCCCCATGAATTGTAATTTCTTTCTTTTTCTGAATATCGGTTTTAAATCGATAAATGACCCCTTTATTGTTATTGGGCCCATACACATTGGGGAATCGAAGAATGACATAAGAAAGCCCAAAATTTCGGTGATGATAAAAAATAATTTCTTCCGACATTTTTTTCGCTAATCCATATAAAGTATTGGGGTGAAGAGAATCCTTTTCTTTTGAGGCCTTGCCAAGAGGTTCTCCGTAAACAGCCCCACTTGAGACATAAATAATTTTGGGGATTTTATGGTGAACCGCTGCATTTAATAAAAAATAAGTGGTAGAAATATTAATATCCAATAAACGCTGGAAATCCGCCTCAAAAATTCCAACCAAATGGATAATTTGATCTATATTGGGATGTTGATCAAAAAATTCTCGGAGATCATTTTTGCATAAAAGATCCCCCTCAAAAGGAAAAATTTCGACATTAGGATTCCCTGAAAGATGACGTAAAAAATGGGATCCTATAAATCCTTTCGTGCCAGTGATGCAAATACGAAGGGGATGGTAAATCATGATTTGAAAATTTCTTTTTCTTGCCGAAGCATTTTCATGAATTCCTCATTGCCAAGTTGGCGAGCATTGAGAGAATTAAATTCCTCAGAATCGATGGGTTTGAGGTGTTTATATTTTTTCCCCAATTCTGGGCACGGGTATTGAGGGAGAATCACATAATATTGATCATTGTAAATTTTAGTACGCGGGGATTCGTTTTTAGAAACTAAAACTTCATGTTTTTTTTCTCCTGGACGAACTCCTATAATTCTACATTTTGTATTTTTGTCTCCAAATAATTTAACTATTACAGTCGCAATGTTTTTTAATTTTGTCGCCGGCATACGCATAACAAAAATTTCTCCTCCCTGCGCATGGATGACCGCTTCAAAAACAAGATGAATGGCATCTTTAACACTCATCAAATAACGGGTCATTTGAGGATCCGTAAGGGTGATTTCATTCTTTTCTAAAATTTGCTTTTTAAATAGGGGGAGAACGCTCCCATTGGTTCCCAAGACATTCCCTCCACGAATACAAACAAATTTTGTTTTACTGATATAATTTTGATTCGCATTGATGATTAATTTTTCACCACAAGACTTGGTTACCCCGTAGAGATTAAAGGGATCTACGGCTTTATCTGTAGAGATATCAATGACTTTTTTTACCCCATTTGCAATGGCACATTCAATGATGTTTTGAGTGCCATAAATATTAGTAAGCACGGCTTCCCAACAATTTTCCTCGCAAACAGGAACATGTTTTAAGGCGGCAAGATGAAAAACGTAATCCACGTTTTTCATCGCCAATGAAAGAATATTTTTATCCCGAACATCTCCGATAATAAATCGTAAGGACGGATGATTGTGAAAAGTTCGTTTCATTTCAACTTGGCGGTGTTCTCCTCGAGAATAAATACGAACCTCTTTTGGGGAATATTGTTCAAGAAGTTGCTTTATCAATTCCCCTCCCCATGAACCCGTACCACCGGAAATAAAAACGATTTTATTATTAAACATAAAAATGAATCAAAAAACAATTCGGTACCAGGAAATAGTTTAACAAAAATAGGTTCATTTATGCAACCCATACTCCTATTGGACAAAAATTGTTATTTTTTTAATAATTCTTGGAATAAATCTTCGTAAGATTGAACAATTTGGGGCCAATTGAAAGATTGGATATGATCACGTGCATTTTGCCCTAATGAAAGTGCTAATTGTTCATCTTTAAAAATTTTCCGGAGATGGCTTTTCATGGAATTCTTATCTTGCGAAGGAAATAAAAATCCGGTTTTCCCGTGTAAAATAATTTCACGAGTGCCTCCCACATCGCTTGCAACAATAGGGAGACCTGCGGCCGCGGCTTCAAGGACAGAACGAGGGAGGCCTTCGGAATGAGAGGGATTCACAAGGACATCTGCCATTTGTAAGCATTCCATAACTTCTTTGGCTTTCAGTGTCCCCAAAAAGACAATATGTTTTTGAATATTCAAATTTTGAGCCAAGACTTCTAAAAATTTTCGATAAGGACCGTCTGCTACCACCGCCAATTTAAGGTTGGGTTTTAAAGAAATTAAATCCGTAAGAATAGCAAATACATCTTGGAGTCCCTTGGCATAAATCAAATGTCCCACAAAAAGTAAAATTAAATCATGGGGCTTAAAACCCCATTTTTCTCTCAATTTATTTTTTTCTTCTTTTGATAAAAGAGGGATGAGATTGATTCCGTTTGGAATTCTGGAAATTTTTCGAGCGTGTAAATGGTTTAAAAAATCACACGCCGCTTGCGAAACCCCAACATTATGCTTTGCGCATCGGACCACAATAAATCCCAGAGTATGATCAATACATTGACTGATCCCGTTGATGATACGATTGGGAACGATGCTATGAAAAGCTCCACGCTCCGTATGAATAAGGGGCAAACGCCTTGTAAGGGCAAAAAATGTTCCTAAAAATGAAGTTACGAAAAAACGAGTTTGAGTGCTCACAATATCAAAAGGCCGTTTCCATAATTTTTTAAGAATACGAAAAGTTCTTAAATTGGGAATAATTAAAGGGTAAGTACGATTTAAAATATGCCAAGAAGGGAGTCGAATAATCTCTACTCCATCCATGAACTCAGTCGCCGGAGCCTCTTTGTAAAAAGGGGTAACGATTGTTATCGAATGTCCTTTTTGTACCAATGCTCGTGCCAACCCATGAATACTTTCAACATAGCCTCCGCGAAACGGATGATAAAAAGCGGCAAAAATAAGAATTTTGAGAGGTTTCATGACTCTTAATAACGGTAATGGTCCGGTTTATACGGCCCATCGATGGAAATGCCCAAATAATCGGCCTGTTTTTGAGTCAACGTCTCGAGTTTGACGCCGATTTTCTCAAGGTGCAATCGCGCGACTTCTTCGTCGAGTTTTTTAGGAAGGAAATAAACGCCGACCGGGTATTTTTTCGAATGTTCGTAAAGTTCCATTTGCGCCAAAACTTGATTGGTGAAGGAGTTACTCATCACAAAGGAAGGATGTCCGTTTGCGCATCCCAAATTCACCAAACGACCTTGAGCGAGAAGGATGATTTCTTTTTTGTCCGGAAAAATGTATTTATCGACTTGAGGCTTGATATTGATTTGTTTCATGCGTTTGGCCGCGACTTCTTTGTTGAGCCACGACACATCAATTTCACAGTCAAAATGCCCGATGTTGCACACAATGGCCTGATCGCGCATGACTTTGAGGTGTTCGGGGCGGATCACATCAATGCACCCCGTGGTGGTCACAAAAAGGTGTCCTTCTCGAGCCGCTTGAGCCATGGGCATGACTTCGTACCCTTCCATGGCGGCTTGCAATGCAATAATGGGGTCTACTTCTGTGATGAGCACGCGGGCGCCCATGCCACGCAGAGATTGTGCAGATCCTTTTCCCACGTCGCCATAGCCTGCAACCACGACGGTTTTCCCGGCCACCATCACTCCGGTGGCACGTTTGATCCCATCCATAAGCGATTCGCGACAGCCGTATAAATTGTCGAATTTACTCTTGGTCACCGAATCGTTCACATTGATGGCAGGAACCTTTAAATCTCCTTTTTTCGCCATCTGATACAAACGGTGAACTCCAGTGGTGGTTTCCTCGGTGATCCCGCGAACTTCTTTGAGCAATTTGGGGTATTTTTGATGCATGATCACGGTTAAATCGCCTCCGTCATCGAGAATCATGTTGGGCCCGACTTTCTTGTTTTTATCAAAAAAGATCGTTTGCTCAATGCACCATTCGTATTCTTTTTCCGTCTCGCCTTTCCAAGCAAAAACCGGGATGCCTTTTTTGGCAATCGCGGCCGCGGCTTGATCTTGTGTGGAATAAATATTGCAACTCGACCATCGGACTTCGGCCCCCAATTCAATCAAAGTCTCGATCAAAACCGCGGTTTGAATGGTCATGTGAATACACCCGGCAATGCGGGCGCCTTTCAATGGCTTTTTCTTGCCATAACGAGCGCGCAACGCCATAAGCCCGGGCATCTCTTTTTCCGCAAGAATGATTTCTTTTCGGCCAAGATCGGCGAGGGTGAGATCGGCAACTTTGTAGTCAGACATAAAAAGCTAGGATTAGAAATTATGAAAAATGAAAAATTTTAAAATTATAAAGTGGCTCGGGCAATATAAATTCCCACATTGCGTTCAATAAAAACCTCTTTAAACCCCGATTCTTTAAACCATCGTTCAATGCTCTTTTTCAATTGAGGTTGTTCATATTGAGGGGAAAGCCAGTCGAAAGTATCTAAAATCGCCCATTCCAAAACTTGTTTTTCCGTTAAAGGATAACGTCCTTTGTAATTGGCGATGGGCACTCCGTGCCTTAAAATACTTCCCACCTTTGGGATGGAAGCCACGGCATTTGATATTTTCAATAAAAAGGGAGCCGCTTTTTGAATTCTTTTATAAAGTTTCTCTGAGTTTATTCTTTTTGTAAAAGGTCTTAAGAATTGTCGAGGATGGAACCAACTGATCGGGGCCGCATAGGCATCAATCACCAAACAGCCGCCGGGTTTTAAATAAGGGATTAAGCTCTTGAATGATTTTTCAGGGCTTGGTGTGTGTTGTAAAACCCCGAAGCAAAAAATTTTATCAAAATATTTCTCGGGAAATGGGACTTCATAAATACTAGCCTGAACTAAACAATGATTGGGGTTAAAATTCATGTTTTTTTGAGCCGCATCCACTGCATTGGAATAGTCCAAAGAATAACAATCCGCTCCCGTAGAAAGCGCAATTTCCGTAAAGCGCCCCATCCCGCACCCGGCTTCTAAGATTTTCTCTCCTTTCAATTGCCGAGACCATTGCGTTTGCCCAAAAAATCGATCTTCGGAAATTTTTGTTCCATTCCTGGAATCCAATTGCGTTTCGGGAAAAAGATTCCATTGCCAACCAAACGAGTGAGCGTAATTTTCCTTGGGGACAAATCGAGGAATTCCGTTTTCAACGGGATACGTTTTCGAGCAAGAAGAACACTTAAGTTCTCCTTCTAAAATAGACTCATTTCTCCGGGCGTTAACGCACGTCAATTTAAGTTTTCCTTTACAACAAGGGCACCGCAAGGCATCAAGGAATCGCTCCACCATAATCAAAAATTAAAGCCGTTTTAAAATACCACCCTCTCCCCCATAAGGGCAACCTTTTAATACAGCCGACGTGCAACTTGACCGACCAAATAAAAAGGCCATTTCCCCAAAAATGAACATAGGTACATCCCATAGGCTTTTATGTTTGGATTATGTTTTATGATTCCTTTCAGAATCTCTCTTCCTCTCTTTTTATCTCCTGTTAAAAAATGAAGATAACTCAACACACTTAAATTATGAATATAAAATTGAAGGTTTAGCCTCTCCATATCTTTTCCAAAAGTATTTAAAAATTTTTGATAAGAATATTTGCGTTCCTCAATAAATTCCCCTCTTAAAAATCGTTTCGTAAGTCGATTTTCCCCTCTGGAATCATACAATCTTAAATTTATATTGTGAATCCATACTTTATGTTCTTGGGCCACTTTTAACCAAAAATAACCTTCGAAAGCACGCATATCTTCATGAAACATTTCTTTTTCAAAAATTTTACGATGAACCACGGTTAAAAATTCTCCCCACATTTTTTCTCCCTTCATCCATCCCTCATAAGAAATTCCCCCTTGTTTCTTATAAAAAAAGGATTTTTGAATTCCCGTTTTAATTTCACACGTCCCATAACGAATAAGAGGATATTGTCCTTTCAAAGAATCTATATCTTTTTTCATAACATCAAAGGCTCCCGGCGTTAGCTGATCGTCGCTATCTAAAAGAACCATCCATTTTCCGGTGGCCATTTCTATCGCGCGATTTCTAGAAAAATTAACTCCTTTGCTCTCCGGATAGGTTCCTACTTTAATTCGTGGATCATTTAGTGATCGAGCGACTTCTGCGGTCCCATCTCGACTTCCGGCATCAAAAACGATGATTTCAAAATCTGAAAATTTTTGATTGAGGACGCTTCGAAGAGAATCTTTTATGCAATAAGCTCTATCCAATGCTGGCATGATGACACTAAAAAAGGGGGGCATTTAAAAATAATTATTCACTTTATATCGGCTAACTTTACATCTATGATAAAACCAATTGCTTATTAAGTTAAGTTATTTTAATAATATCGAATTTTTATGTGCGGAATTGCCGGGATCGTCACACTCAATCCCAATCTAAAATTAGAAGAGTCTTCCTTAAAGCGAATGGTCCAAGCGCTCCATCATCGAGGCCCGGATGATTCCGGAATTTATATGAACCCCGATTCCACGGCTGGCTTGGGCTCGGCTCGTTTGGCAATTTTGGATTTAAGCCCTCATGGACATATGCCCATGAGCAATAAAAATAAAACCATTTGGATCGTTTTCAATGGAGAAATTTATAATTTTCAAGAAAACACCGATGCTCTCATGAAAAAAGGGTACGTTTTCAGATCTCATTCCGATACGGAGGTGCTTTTGGCTCTTTACGAAGAATATGGGGTGGATTGTTTAAAATATTTGCGAGGGATGTTTTCTTTTGCCATTTGGGATGAACCTAAAAAACGTCTTTTTTGCGCACGAGATCGGGCTGGCAAAAAACCTTTTAAATATTTTTTTGATGGTAAACGTTTTGTTTTTGCTTCCGAACTTAAAGCCATCATTCAAGATCCTTCGATCCCTCGGCGAACCGATTTTAATGCTATTAACCATTATCTCAGCTATCAATGCATTCCCTCTCCGATGACGGGGTTCATGGATATTCATAAACTTCCGCCCGCTCATTATCTTTTACTGGAAAAAGGCCAACTCAAAATTCAACGTTATTGGCAGTTGGATTATCGTGAAAAACTCGCGCTTTCGGAAGAAGAATGGGTGGAACGGATTACTCATGAATTGGATGAAAGTGTCCGTCTTCGCTTGATTAGTGATGTCCCCTTGGGCGCTTTTCTTTCTGGGGGGATTGATTCAAGTCTTGTGGTGGCGTTGATGAGCCAACATTCTCCCCACCCTGTTAAAACCTTTTCGATTGGATTTAATGAAAAAAAATATAATGAGTTAAAGTATGCGCGTTTGGTGGCTCAAAAATTCGAAACCGAGCATCATGAATTCACCGTAGAACCTCAGGTTTTAGATCTTTTCGATGAGCTCGTTTATGGCTATGAGGAACCTTATGCAGACTCTTCCGCTCTTCCCACTTATTGTGTTTCCAAGCTCACCCGTCAATTTGTTACTGTGGCTCTAAATGGAGACGGAGGAGATGAAAATTTCTTTGGATATCCCTGGTTCAATGTCCATAAATTTTCGCTTTATTATAAAAAAGTTCCTTCTTTTTTAAGGAAAGGTTTTTTTACGCCTCTTTCTGGTTTATTTTTTAAAATTTTTAAGACCACCCTTACAGAACGAGCGTATCGATTCAATCAAAAATTCAACGATAATTTACATCGCTTATATTTTGAATATCGTTGCTTTTTCAATGAAGACCAAAAAAAATCTCTTTTTACAAAAGAATTTGAACAAAAGCTTTCCGGGCCTAGCTCCACCGATCTTACAGAAACCCTTTTTAGTCAAATTTTGGCTTCAGACCCGATGGATCAAGCCTTAGGTTTTGATTTTAACTCCTATCTCCCCGATGCTTTGTTGGTAAAAGTGGATATTGCCTCCATGATGAATACCTTGGAGTGTCGTTCCCCTTTTTTAGATCATCATTTCCTCGAATTAACCTCCCAAATTCCTTCTTCTCTCAACTTTAAACATTTTCAAAAAAAATATCTTCTTAAAAAAGTGGCAAAACAATGGTTACCGCCCGAAATTATTTATCGTAAAAAACAAGGATTTAGGGTCCCCATAGAACATTGGTTTAAGGACTCCTTAAAAGATTTTGTTCAAGAAACGTTATTGCACGGAGAACTTATTAAACGAAATATCGTTAAAAAAGATGCCATTGAAAATTTATTTCGTATGCAAAAAACTACAAAAATTAATTTATCCAACCAAATTTGGGCTCTTTTGACCCTAGATCGATGGTTTTCACTTTTTGATCTTAAAGATTAATTCATGAAAAAAATTATCTTTCATCTCATTACACATCTGGAGCTCGGGGGGTGCGAAAAAATGCTCAGCAAAACCATTCCTCTTTTTAAAAAACATACTCCCATTGTTATTTGTCTGCGCTCTGAAGGAGTATTAAGTGAAGGTTTGAGAAAAAACGGGGTCCTTGTTTATCATTTAAATGTAAAAAGTTTTTTTGATCTCAAAGCTATTTTTGCATTTCGACGATTGATTCATCAATACAAACCCTATGTCTTAGTGACCTATCTTCCTCATGCGGATGTTTTTGGCCGAATCTGGGGGAAAATTTTTAAAATCCCCGTAATTCTTAAATCTATTCGATCTTGCCTTCTCCCTGGCTGGAAATTTTATTTGCTTTGTGTTTTTGAGCGATGCACTTCTTCTTGGGTGGACACCTATATTTCAGTTTCTGAAACTGCAAAAAAATCTTATATTCAACGCGCTAAAATTCCTCCTTCTAAAATTAAAGTCATCCCCAACGGAATAGACCTAAAACTCTTTCAAAATCCGGTTAATATTCAAAAAAAAAGGAAAGCCTTGAGGATTCCTTCCGATGCTTTCATTTTACTTTATGTGGCTAAATTGCGTATTCAAGAAAAAAATCATTTTTTCCTTTTAAAAATTTTTAAAACCTTTCTTAAAGATCATCCTTCTTCTTATTTACTTTTAGCGGGTGACGGTGCGGATCGTACTCTTGTCGAAAATTATATCCACCTTCATCATCTTAAAAAGAATGTTTTGCTTTTAGGAGACCGCAATGATGTCCCTGAGCTTCTTAAAATGACGGATGTATTTCTTTTGCCCAGTTTTTCCGAAGGGATGTCTAATGCTTTATTGGAGGCAATGGCGACGGGATGTTGTATAATGGCTTCCGATATCCCCGCCAATCGAGAGTTAATCAGCTCTCAAGAAGGATTTTTATTAAGGCTAGATTCTCCTCAAGTATGGATGGACACACTTTCTATGCTTTATCTTAATCCACTTAAAAAACAGGAAAAACAAAAAGCTGCACAACGAAAATCTTTTAATTTCGATATTCAAAAAATTTCGCAAGCCCTTGATGCTTTTTATTCTGAATTTTAGTTTTTATATTTTTCTATGGAATTATCCTCTTCAAATCTTCGAAAGTTCATCACTCCCTTTTATCTTGGTGTGGTATGGCTTTTAAGTTTAGTACTCAATAATTTAAGCGATTCCTGGTATTACGCCCACGGGAGTGATGAATACACCTATATCGGATCGGCACGGCGTTTAATTTTTTTTGAAAACAAAGATTTCACTTTAATTCCCTTTAAAGACAGTCCCCTTCTTCTGTCTTACTGGATAGGACTTGTAAGCTTTTTCAGCCATATCCCTATTGAATTTCTTTTTCGTTTATTTCATGGCCTCGGCCTCCTCTTTTTAATCGTAATGACTTACAAAATCGGCCGTCGGTTCAATTTAATGATTGCGTTTTTCTTGCCTGCTTTGATTGGGTTTTCTCCTAGCCCCGATTTTTATCCCGGCCTTGCCTATCTTTTACCTTCCTTTTTTCTTTCTATTTTTTCATTGCTCATCATCGATCACTTGAGCTCGACTCATTATAAATTCGTTGTATTGGACCTTTTGTTGGTTTTATTTTTTTATCCATACGCCTTCCCAATTTTTTTAATTTTTTTATTTTTCTATTTTAATTTTATTTATTTAAAAAAACTTTCTTTTATTCCGATCTTGCTGTTTGGTTGTTTTTATTTCCTTTCCCCTAATTGGGATTTATTAAGCTCGATTCCCATCCTTAATCTTATTTTAACATTTACAAATTGGTCAGGGGGGGGGACTGATTTTTATTTTCATCAATTTTATAATACTTATTTTATCTATTTTATTCCGTTGGCCATTGGATTGATTTTTGTTTTTTTAAAACCGTCCATTCGTCAACGATTTTCTTTTTTACTGTTTTCGGCTCTTGCCCTCACTTCAACCAGTCTTTTCCTTTTCTTTTTCGTGAATCCTTACATTTATATACGCACTCTTTTCTTGCTGTATGTCGCTCTTTTTATTGTGATCAGTATTGGTTTTTATTCTCTTTATTATTTTCTACAAACACGATATTTAAAAATGATTGTTTCCGGACTAATTATTTTATATATATTTTCAGTCACTTTTTATATGGGGACTATTTATGCTCATTCACTTGCCCCATTCCCACCCTTCGATTACTCCGAAATACAAGCGTTTGAATGGTTGCAAAATAATTATGATATGCCTTCGACTTTTATTGTAAGCGATTATTATACCTTGGTGGCCTCTTTGGCCTACACGAACAGTTTAAATTCAAATTTTATGGTCTCTAAACATGGAATTATATTTTATTCTGAAGAAGAAAAAGAAGTAGCCTTTATGCTCTCTAACCCAGAAACCCCTTTTATGGGTGATATTGCTGATTTTTTATCTTCTCCTTTTTTAACCGGAGACTCTTTTAATCTCATCCAAACTATTTTTAACGATTTCAAGCCCACTCAATTGATCGTTATTATTTCACCTCGAACGCGTCAAACATTGGGAATCAATTATCTTGGAAATTTTTTCCCTTCCTCTGTTTTGGATACGACCTCCGTTTATCCGTCACTAACAGGTGAAGCTAAATTTAAAACTAATAATTTTTATTTTAATCTTGTTTATGATAATGGAGAGACTCAAGTTTATGAATATAATTCTATTGAATGAATCCCTCTCTCCTTAACTTTTTAAAAAACTGGAAAATTGCAGCGCTTTTAATCCTCCTTTCTCTTATTGCGATTTTTATCAATGGAGTGGGGATGACTCACTTCGATATTCCTTTAACTCCCGATGAACAGGAATTTATTGGAGTCGCTCGACAAATTGTTTTTTTTGATACGATTCCTTATCCGGTAATACGCGGGTATAAATTTTTTACTTTCTCGGCGAGCCTCGGTTTATTAAATTTAATCATCCCCATTAATATTGTTTTACTTACAAGGATATTGCATGCCTTATTTTTAATAGGATTTATCGTTGGAGTTTATCGTTTGGGGACAAGACACTCTAAAACATTCGGGATCTTACTCGCCTCTTTTTTGGCTTTTTATATTCTTCCGAAAAATAATTACGACCTTCCGGTTAACTTTTCGTCTTTTACGCCCACTCTTATTATTTATGCCATTACCCCTTGGTTCATCAAGCATGTATTGGAAGGGAAATATAAATGGATTTTTTTTGAGTTGATTTTAGTGGGCCTCATTCATGTTTGGTTTTTAGGCCTTTTCCTTATGTTTTTCGTTTTATATAAAATCTTTAGAAAAAATATCGGCTGGGGCTTACTTTGTGTTGGGTTTTGCGCCGGGGGGGCTCTGGGGGCTCATTCTTTATTATTGCAACGATTTGGTCCGTTGCTTGTTTTTACTCCTTTACCCTTTTCTCTGGATCAAATCACCCCTTTTTTATGGCTGGGATTGATTGGCGTTTTTATTCTTTTAATTTCAGGGTTACAAGAAAACTTCAAACGATGGAGAGAATTTATAATCATTGGCTTTGTTTTAATGATCCCTTATGTTTTTTTATCGCTTTTATTGGGAGAAACGTATGGATCTTATAAAGCGGTTTTTTTTCTAAATCTCGGTTTTATCCTATGGGGGACCGCAGGAATAAGTCTCTTGATTGAGAAATCTAAATATCGGAATTGGACTCTTGTTTTTTTGTTTTTTTCCCTCGCATTTTTGTGCCAAACAGGAGTAAAAATCAATATGAATTCCGTGAATATTTCCCCTACTTCCGAGTCGGAATTGCAAGCGTTTAAATGGTTTAATGATCATACGAATCCAAAGGAAATTGTACTCCTATCCGATCTGGGAACATTAATCACTGCTCATTATTATTTACCCATTTTGAACAGTCCCAGAATTGATGAATGGATTTACAATCAATCGTGGATGACCAATAAAGAGGCTGATTCACAAGATGATTTAACGTCTTACTATACTTTTTTCACCGAAAAAACTTTCCCCAATGATTCCCCTTATTGGCTCGCTCAAATTGGGGAACAATTTCAGACCCAGCAAATTTATTTATTACTCACTCCCCGAAGTTTTCAAAATTTTTATTATTATCAATTCGATCGGAATCGTTTAGGAGGGATTATGGTCGATCCGCTTGCGACTTATACCTTTGATGGCCAATATAAATTTTTTGAAAATTCTTCGTTATTTGAACTCGCTTATAGCAATGAGAATGTTTTTATTTTAAAAGTAAATTTCCCTCCTGTATGACGCAAAAATTATTTCAATATTGTTTAATCTCAGGAACAACCCTTGGTTCTTTTTTAATAGGATGGGACATCGAGAGAAGTTATGGGAATTTAAACTCTCAAGAACTTTTTGTTCGGCTGGCGATTCTATGGTTACTCTTCTACCTCTTATTACGTTATGGACTTTCTTCTTATAAAGAGGCTTGGTCCTCGAAAATGGCAAAACCGATCGCTGCGATTGGGGTGAGTTCTGTTTGGCTTTTTCATGAATTTGTCTTATTCCCTATTCGGGGATGGATGATCATTTCTTTAATGGTCACCTTTTTTTTATTCTTAAGCTTTTATTTTTATGAAACTGAATAATTATACTTTTGCGATTTTCTTTTCTGTGATTGCGGCCATTATTACTTCCTTCATTATTTCAAAAATAATGATTGAACAATCCATGCCCCAAACGGCTCAGTGCGGAACTCTGGGGCGCGAAGAAGTCCCTTATGGAACCCCCTTAAACGCAAAAGCAACGAGTCTCGTACAAGAAATGGAACCTCGAACTGCGGCTTCTTATTTGACAGATAAGAATCTAGGAACTTTTGCCTATCCCCAATCTCTTCAAGTGGATTATTTAATTGAATTCAGTCAGCTTTATCCTTTCCGTTCTTTTGATATTGTTTGGGGCGAATATGGAAAAACAGGTAACTACATCCAAGAATGGGAGCTTTTGGGATGCAATCGAGATGCTCAATGGGTTCAATTGGGGTATGGACTTTTCCCGGGAGAAGAAATCACAACGGTCTCAATGGATATTCCGGTTTCTCAAGTACGACTTAAGGCTTCTTCTGCTAAAGATTGGATTGGAGTCTATGAATTGGAATTTGAATGAGAATTGAGAATTTCATCGATCACATAAATGGGACGCTGTTTAATTTCTTCAAAAATACGACCCAAATATTGACCAATGATACTCAGACAAAGCAATTGAATTCCCCCTAAAAATAAAATCCCCACAATCAGGGTTGAAAATCCTTGAGGACTTCCCGGGCTTAAAAAATAATTGATGATGTAAAAAATACCACTGGCTCCAGAAAGCACCACCACGATGAACGCCAGCCAAGAAATCCATTGCAAGGGCACGTAGGAAAAAGAAAAAAGGCCCAACATGGCCCAATGGAGATTGTCAAAAAATCCGGTGGCGGTTTCCCCGTATTTTCGATCCGGTCGATGATAAGAAACGCCGGTGTGCTTGAACCCCGTCCAAGCGCGCAGGCCTCGCAAATACCGATCGCGCTCAGGAAGCGAACGCATCACTTTTACCACTTTTTGATCGAGAAGACCAAACTCTCCTGCGTCCAAAGGGATATCCAAATAAGACATTTTTCGGAAAAGTCGATAAAAAAGTTTGTATCCGATCCGACGGAATAAACTTCCTTTACGTTTTGTGCGTACTCCATAAACGATCGGAAACCCTTGTTCCCATTTTTCAATGAATTGAGGAATCATTTCCGGAGGGTCTTGCAGGTCTCCATCCATAAGAACCACGGCATCTCCGGTTGCAAAATTCATCCCTGCAGTAAAGGCTCCCTGAGGCCCAAAGTTTCGTGACAAAATCGGAACTATCACATTTTTATCTTTCCGGGCCAAATCTTTTAAAATTTCTTTTGAATTATCTTTACTCCCATTCTCCACAAAAATGATTTGATAAAGAACTTGAACTTGTTTAAAAACCGAAACCAATCGTTCATGGAGCTCTGGGACATTTAAGGCTTCATTGTAACAAGGAATGACGACGGAAATGGTTTTCATAATAGGATTATAGCTCCCGATGAGAAAATGACCAATATTTTTGAGCCGCAAAGGTCACAAGAACCGCGATCCCTATGGCAATAATCTCCGCAAAGCGCGGGTCCATCCCCATCCACTCCACCAAAAAACTCAATATTCCAAGATTTATAAAAAAAATGACGATGTAAATCAGTGTGAATTTAATAAATTCTTTATGAATTTTATTTTTCGATTTAAAAATCCAATACCGTTGCCACAGATAAGCGTGAGGGATCGTTATGCCACTCACCATGATTAAAGCGACTCCATAATGAAAACCCAAAAAATAAAAAAAAATAAAAAGAAAATAGCTCAGAAGCGTGTTAAGCCCTCCAGCAAAAAGAAATTTAATGAATTCAATAAAAGTAGTCTTTTTTTTCACTGTCGTTATCATATCATATGATATTGAATAAGTGTTTTTTTTCACCTATCATTAAAGTTGTTCTTGGCTTTTTTGTCTGCTTGTTATGCATGTAACAATATTTTAATCTCCTTTTTTATGGATTTTGGCATGATTTTAACCGCCGGACCCTCTATTTCTCAAAAAGAGATCGATTATGTTTTGGATGCTCTTCAAAACGGATGGAATGAAAAACTGAGTGAATATATCGACCGATTTGAACAAGAATTTGCCCGCTTTATTGGGGTAAAACACGCATGGACCACTTCCAGTGGAACCGGAGCGCTTCATTTGGCTCTTTTGGGGTGCGGGATTGGAGAAGGAGATGAAGTGATTATTCCGGAAGTGACTTTTGCCGCCTGTCCCAATGTGGTGGTTTATACCGGAGCCAAACCTGTTTTTGCGGACATTGAAGAAGACAGCTGGTGCCTTGACCCAAAAAGCGTGCTCCGCCGAATCACACCCAAAACAAAAGCCATCATGCCGGTTCACATGTATGGCAATGTGTCGGACATGGATGCGATCAATGCGATTGCCAAAGAACACCATTTAATGGTGATTGAAGATGCTTGTCCTTCCATTGGAGCTCTCTATAAAGGCAAACGCCCCGGATCTTTGAGCCATGCCGCTGGTTTCAGTTTCCAAGGTGCCAAAATCATGGTCACAGGGCAGGGCGGAATGATGGTGACGGATGATGATGAAGTTTTTAAACGCGCTCAATGGCTGGGTTCGCATGGGGCTGATGGCTCGATAAAATTTTGGCATACTGCGGTTGGCTATAAATACTATATGTCCAATATCCAGGCGGCATTAGGATTGGCTCAACTGCAACGTATTGATGAATTGGTGGCTCTCAAAACCCAAATTTTCAATTGGTATAAAGCACGCTTAGGAAATATCGAGGGGCTTGCTATGAATACTCAACCTGAAAAAGTAACCATCACGTATTGGATGACCTCTATTGTTATGAAACGTGATTTTGGGATTACGCGCGATGAACTCATGGGGAAAATGAAAGAACGTAAAATTGATACTCGCCCTTTTTTCTATCCGTTGAGTGATTTCCCTCATTTTGAAAAAACCGATAATCCCATGGCTCGGCAAGTGGCTTATAACGGGATCAATCTCCCTTGTGGAGTGAATTTGACTGAGGAAAAAGTGGATTATGTATGTAAAGTTTTGCGCGAACTCCTTCATATTTAATTTTTATTATGCGTATTTTTCTTCTTGCGAACAATTGGGTTGGACGTGAGGTCTGTCGATTTTTGAAAGAAAACAATGAATCCATTGTAGGCTTGGCGATTCATCCTCCGGAAATTCAAAAATTCACGGATGAAATTGTAGAAATCAGTGGCCTTTCGAGAGATGTTATTTTTGAAGCTCCTCAATTGATGGAACCTTCTGTTTTTAGAAAAATTCAAAACTTAAATGCCGATATTGGAATTGCGGCGTATTGGGGAACGATTTTAACCCCCGATTTTTTTAATCTTTTTCCGAACGGTTGTATTAATTTTCATTCGGCTTATCTCCCTTACAATCGCGGGAAAAATCCCAATGTATGGCCTTTTATTGAAGGGACTCCCGGAGGAGCCTGTATCCATTACATCGATAAAGGAATTGATAGTGGAGATATTATCGCCCGAGAAAAAATCCCCATCGAACCGATTGATACGGCCGGGACTTTTGATAAAAAGGGTTACAATGTTCTTCTGGAATTATTTAAAAAAAACTGGCCCCTTATTAAGTCAGGGAAAAATCCACGTCTTTCACAAAAAGGGTTGCCGAGCTCTTTTCATCTCGGGAAGCAAGTGGACACTTTGGATCCCATTGATCTCGATAAGACTTATACCGGTCGAGAATTTCTCAATCGACTTCGTGCCCGCAATTATCCAGGCCGCACGTTTTCTTATTTTGAAGAGAATGGAAAGCGAGTGTATATCCACTTAGATCTTTCTTACGATTCTAAACGCAATTCATGATTAAGACGCGATGTGCTATTTGCGATACGTTTGGGAATGCGACCCTTTTATATCAAGCTCGCTTCCCTCAAGGGGGTGTCGATTCGTCGGTTTATGCTCCTCGAAGAAAACGGGATGGCGTGCATTATCAAATGGTGAAATGTAAAACATGTGGCCTCGTCCGATCAGACCCGATTATGGGAAAAACCCAATTGGCCAAACTTTATTTGAAAAGTGTCTGTGATTATACAGATAAAGACGAAAATAAACCTCTTCGAAGAACCTATGGGTATTATTTGAGCCAGTGGATTAAAAATTATAAAGTCAAAAAAGGCTCCCTTTTGGATATTGGTTGTGCGAATGGCTTTTTTTTAGAAGAAGCGCTAGCGCAGGGATTTAAAAAAGTATCGGGAGTAGAACCCAGTCGAAGTGCGATTCAAAAAGCTCATCCTAACGTGAAATCTTCTATTTTAGAAGGTATGTTTGATGAAAAGACGTTTCCTCCTGAACAGTTTGATGCAGTGACTTTTTTTCAAACATTGGATCATGTCCCGGATCCCAATATTTTTTTGCAAAATTGTTTTAAAGTTTTAAAAAAGGGCGGATTTATTTTTGCGATCAATCACAATATTCAATCTTTCCCAGCGCGCTTGCTTAAAGAACGATGTCCGATCATTGATATTGGGCATGCCTACCTTTATGATTTACATACGATGCGTTTAATTTTTCAAAAAAATGGTTTTTCAGTGCTTGATGTTTTTAGAGCAAAAAATACGGTCAGTTTAAATTATTTTCTTCAACTTTTACCTCTTCCTTTCTTTTTTAAATCGTTCCTGCAAACATGTTCTCGTTGGCTGAATCTCGACGCTCTAACTTTTCCTATTTATCTCGGGAATCTTGGAATCATTGCTCGAAAACCCTCTTCTTATGAAGAATGAAAAACTCTCAATTCGAGCTTGTGCCATTCGAAAACATATTCTTCGAATGGTTTCTTCTGGGCAAAGTTCTCATGTGGGCACTGCCCTTTCTTGTGCGGACATTTTGACGGTTTTGTATTTTTCGATCTTAAATATTGACCCTAAAAACCCTGCAGACCCTGACCGTGATCGATTTATTTTAAGCAAAGGTCATGGGTGCACCGCTCAATATGCTACACTCGCTGAACGAGGATTTTTTAATCCTAAGATCCTAGAAACGTATTACCAAAATGGTGGTTTGTTGGGTCATGCCACCTGCAAAATGGTCCCAGGCATGGAAGTCAGCACCGGATCTTTGGGTCATGGATTGGGCCTAGGAGTGGGAATGGCTTATGCGGCCCACCTCGATGCAAAAAAATATCGTGTTTTTGTGGTGATGGGAGATGGAGAATGCAATGAAGGCAGTGTATGGGAAGCCGCCTTGGCTGCCCCTCAATGGGGCTTGGATAACTTAGTGGCAATAATTGACTACAATCAACTCCAGGGCTGTGGAAAGACCCAAGAAATCCTTAATCTTGAACCCTTTAAAGCCAAATGGGAATCTTTCCGTTGGGCCGTCAAGGAAGTGGATGGGCATGATACGGATGCCTTGTTGAAGGTTTTTCAAAAACTCCCTTTTGAAATAGGGAAACCCAGTCTTGTTATTGCTCATACGACAAAGGGAAAGGGAATTTCTTTTATGGAAAATCGGGTGGAATGGCATTACAAATCCCCCAATTTCGAACAACAAACGCAAGCTCTTAAAGAATTATCTTCCTAATTATGCGTATTTTTTTTACCGAAGAGCTCTTAAAACAGGCCAAACAGAACTCGAATATCATCCTTTTGACCGCCGATCTTGGATTCTCGGTGTTTGAAGAATTTGCAGAGGCTTTACCTAATCAATATTTAAATACGGGATGTTCTGAGGCCAATACCGTGAGTATGGCCGCAGGCCTCGCTTTATCCGGGAAAAAGGTTTTTATTTACTCCATCGTCCCATTCATTACGATGCGATGTTTTGAACAGATTCGAGTGGATGTTTGCATGCACCAAGCGGATGTGACTCTCGTTGGAGTGGGAGGAGGGCTTGCGTATGGTCAACTGGGGCCCACCCATCATGCGATTGAGGATATTGCGATTCTACGTGCGCTTCCGAATATGAAAGTGGTCTGTCCCGGAGATCCAATGGAAAGTCGTTTGGCCACCCGGGCCTTAATTCAAGCCCGTGGACCTGCGTATCTTCGTCTCAATAAGAAAAATGATCCTCGTGTCCATCCCCATGAATTCCATTTTGAAATCGGTAAAGCCATCCTTCTTTGTGAAGGCAAAGACGTTACTTTAATCTCAACGGGGTCCATGCTCCCTCGGGCAATTGCGGTCGCCACTCTTTTAGAAGAAAAAAATATTAAAACGACGGTTCTTAGCATGCCCACGGTAAAGCCTCTCGATACGGGAGCGATTGATCGAGCGATCAAAACTACTTCTGCCATTTTTACACTGGAAGAACACAGCGTAATTGGAGGGTTGGGAGGAGCGGTTGCGGAATACCTCAGCGAATCGCCTATTCGGCCTCGGGTGTTTCATCGTTTCGGGATTCAAGATCGATTCACACGAGAGTGCGGAGATCCTTTATATTTGCATCGAATTCATGGACTCACTGCAGAACAAATCACCGATTCAATTGTGAAATTATATCATTAAAAGTTCTTAAATTTGAATGGCATAAGGGCTGTATTTTTACTGTTTTAAAGACAACAATAGATCATATTTTTCTTATTTTTTAATTGATCTCTCAATATTCCTTTAATATCCATAAATACACAGGCGTTTTTTGCGATTTTTTCAAGGGCTCCAACTTGTTTTAAAATTTCTTTGTGCGGTGAAGCCAGGATGATCCCGTCGTAAATTTTCTCTCCCTGAAGATTTTTTACGGCTTTTACTTTGAAATATTTTTCAATGTCCGAAGCCTTGATGATGGGATCGTATGCATGGACTTCAATCCCATATTTTTTTAAAGCCTGCGCCAAATCCGCCACTTTTGAATTTCGAATGTCCGCCACATTTTCTTTAAAAGTAACACCCAATATTAAAACTTTGCTTTTGGAAATGCATTGATCGCCATGCTTAGCCAAACTTTGGACCAGCCATTCTATGGCTTGTTCCGCCATCCCGTCATTCACGCGGCGCGCGGCGAGAATCACTTGAGGATGATAACCCAACTCTTGAGCTTTATAAGTCAAATAGTAGGGGTCTACTCCAATGCAATGCCCTCCCACCAAGCCGGGACGATAATGATGAAAATTCCATTTGGTTTCCGCGGCTTTTAAAACCTCTTGAGTCTCAATGCCCATGCGGTGAAAAATCATCGATAATTCATTGATCAAGCCGATGTTCAGGTCTCTCTGGATGTTTTCAATAACTTTTGCCGCTTCCGCCACTTTCATGCTGGGGGCTTCATAGATACCGGCCTTGATGATACTCCCGTAGGCTTGGCTTACTATTTTAAGAGTTTTTGCATCGCTTCCTGAAACGATTTTTATAATATTTTCAATGGTGTGCTCTTTATCTCCGGGGTTGATGCGTTCAGGAGAATAACCGAGTGTAAAATCTTTTCCGAATTTCAATCCGGATGTTTTTTCAATGATTGGCGCACAAAACTCCTCGGTCACTCCTGGATAAACCGTGGACTCAAAAACAACGATGGCTCCTTTTTTTAGATTGGCTCCAATGATTTTTGAGGCAGAATCCAAGGGGCTTAAATCCGGAATATTCGCCTCATCCACCGGAGTGGGGATTGCAGCGATGATGATGTCTGCTTTTTTAATGATTGAGGGATGGTCACTGAATTCGATTTGAGTGGCCCCCATTTCTTCTTCGGAAATTTCTCCATTGGGATCAATTCCTTTTTTAAGAAACGCAATTTTCCCTTTATTTAAATCATATCCCAATGTTTTATAAGGGCTTCGGCCAAAAGCCACGGCTAAAGGAAGGCCCACATATCCCAAGCCGACGATGCAGATCGTTCTATTGTTTTTTTTCATGTCTTAGTTTTGAAATAATAAAAATAATAAAATTAAAAAATATCCCGATTAAAACAGGGATGCCAACAGCCATGATAATAAGCCTATCTCCCATACTTTCAAATAAAAATTTTCTTAAAATAGAAGCCGTGATCACGGTTAAGAACATGGAAATTAAGACAGAATAAATGATTCGGATAAAAAGATCTTTTCTGAAAAAGGGAATATTTTGTGTCCATATCCATCCGGGCAACAAAGTCATCAAAGGGATGACGATCAATCCGCGTAATACCGTTAAAATATCCATTTGTGTGAGTGCGCTCATCCCAAGCAATAATAAAAAAAATCCAATGGCACTGTATAAAATTTTCTTTTTTTGCTGTGGATTAATTTTCATTTTCTCCATAAAGAATTAAAATCATAAGAGATAAAAAGAACAAAGCGCATAAAACACCCAAGACTAAACTCGTCATTGAGCTGGTGAGCTCTTGAAATATAAAAAACATCATAAAACCAATCCCCAAAGCAACACTCATCAAGATTTTCAAATCCGATGTTGATTCCATCTTCTCTTCCAAGTGAAAAAGGCTTGAGAAATATTCTTTTTTTAAAACCAGGATACATCCCCCCAAGAAAGCACTTCCAATGCAAACGGCTTGTATAAAAGTGGGTTGCCCCCCTTCAAGGATAAATGCAAGAGTGACGGTTATGCTAAAACTCAACAACCAGTACCCTATATATTTTATTAAAAATGAATTCATGTTTATAAAAATTCAAGGGTTATATTTTTTAATTTCCACCAAAATTCCTTTTCCCCATTGTGAGAAGAGAGAGTCCATTGCAACATGGTATCCCCTCCGATGTCAAAAATTTTACTCAAAATCAAATCCCCTTCTTTTTCTTCTATTTCAATAGACTCTAAGACCGAATCTTCAATTAAAATATACTTCGTGGCCGAGGTAACATGATCGGTGACTTGATTTGAAAAAGGCGATCGCTCCCCTTCCAATGCCTCGGGCTCCGCCCCCTGAAGTTCATCGCTATCAAGAACCCAAAAAGGGCTATTTACGGTTATAGAATTGATCTCGTAAGCTACTGAAACGTTGGAATTAAAATAAGTCACTTCTCCAGGAATTCCTTCTATGACTACCTCGTAAAGGCCTGAGTTTAAATGATCCATTTTAAATGAAAAAGTTTGATTCTGAATTTGGTCATAAAATCCATAATTGATCTCTTCTTGTTCTTGGGTAATTAAATTGCCCGAGGAGTCAAAAAGAGTCATTTGTAAAAATTCCCCTCCTAAAGCGCTGTTGGGAAATTTTTTAATGTGGAGGTCCAGAGAAAAAGTTTCATCCATCACTTCGGTGTAAAATTTATATTTTTGATTCCCTGCGAGAGGGACATCCCATTGGGTTTGATTCCCGGAAGGAATTTCTTCCCCCTCTTCCAAAAAGGAAGTTTTTAAAGAGCTGTTTTGTTGAAGGGAAAAATCGGCAATCGTATTTTCTTCAAAAATATGATTTTTTATAAAAGTTTTAAAATCCGTGTCTTCTGCCGAAGCCGAGAATGTTTTACTGTTTGGGTATCGATAAATCGCCATCCCGTTTTTTTCGTCATGATAAATCAAACTCAATTCATTCAAGCGTGGAATATAAAAAAGGGCATTTTCTTTTTGTGAGGGGTTGCGGTTCAACAGCTGAAAATCTATTTCTTGGCCTGCGTTAAGCGTCATACTGACCTTTACCTGCTGAGTTGGAAAGCTCCCATTTCTGGAATCAAAGGTAATCAAAGCGTCGCTAAAACTTAAAATTTCAGCATCCTTACCCACGTAATAGGCTTGAAGAGCATTCCCGCCTCTATCGGTTAAAGTAATTTCTTGCGCTGTGTCCCATTTGGAAGCGGCCCAATAAAACAGAGTGTCGCTCGTAAAAGTGGCATAAAGTCTGGAAAACGCCCAAAGTACGATAAAAACAACAGGTAAGATTTTTAAGCTCCATAAAATGATTTTCCCAAAAGGTTCTTTGTATTCATTGAATATGTTTGGAATCGGTTTTGATAATAAAAGGCCAAAAAATCCAAGATAAAGCCCTACTAAAGGGATCCACTGCCCTTCTTTTAAGAAGAAAAAAAGATAAAGCCAAAGGATGCCGGACCCCACAAATAATCGTCCTGTCCATTTTGTTAATTCTTCTACATTGTGCTGTAAATATTGCCCTATTGTATTTTTTTGAAAAGGAGCGAGTAAATAAATCCGACCTCTCGCGACTAAAACAAGGCTACTCACCCAGTAAAGCCCAAAATAAATTTTAAAAAGGCTTACAGGAATTCCTTCAATTTTAAGAAAACAAAGAACTTCCATCATCAACCCAAAGCCTAAAAGAATCCAAACACAACTCCATGTGAATTTTTGTGGTTTTTCTTTAATAAAAATTTTTAAGAAAAAAATCACGAGCCCCAGGGAAAAAAGGGGGATCAGTCCTCCCAGAAAAGTCATCCCCTGTGTAAGCGTTATGAAGTCGAATTGTCCCTCCCGTGATGCCTTAGATCCTTGATTATTGATTCCGTTTATATAAATTCCTATTGCTTGACTGTTGCCCAAAGCCATAGTTCTTTCAGCGGATGGGACAAGAAAAAAATCTGGGCTTATAAATAAAATTTTCTGTAGATTTGCATCCTCCCCGAGACAGACCCATTGTTTTACCAAGGCATTTTCACTCTCTCCCGGATAATTATAAAAACTTTCGTTCGTGCAATTCCCAAATTGCGCAATTCCTTTTTCATCATTGATATAAGTGAAATGATCGGGATCTATTAGGGTGAAATTTTCTGGCTTTTCCAGCGTCGACGTGACTTCAAATGCAACATTAAATTCTTGGGCAATGGATTGATTTCCCAAAATGATAAAATTCAACTCTTTATCGATGGCGTTTTGCAAGAGGCCTTCCGACGTTTCGCCCCCGGTATCAAGGGCGGTGACGAGACAAAATGCATTTAAATCAAATTTTTTGTATTCTTTTTTAAGGGTTATATTTTCTTTATTTTCTCCTGTTGAAGGCGTTTGAGTCCATTTCCATTGATAGTTTTGATCGAAAAAAGGAGGTTTTAATATTAAGGTAAAATCATTCCCCTCATTTAGGGTTGCCAGAGGGGTTTCGATTTCATTGTCGTCCTCGGGGATCACGGCAATGACAATCGTTCGATTTTGCATGTCCCCCGCTCCTTCAAATTGAAGCTCAATTTGTTGTAGATCTTCTAGTAAGCCCAAGTCTCCCAAATTGAGTGAATACCATTGATTTTCTTGTACCTCTTTTAGGGTTTCCTCGGTGGATTCACCTAAAACACAAGGATACTCCACCACGTTGAATCCTTGGGCTTGAAAATAAGCCTCAATATTATTTCCTTCTTTTTCAACCCCTTGTGTTGTACAGGGAAAAACAATTAAAAGTCCGATCAACGAAATGATTGTCCCTAAAATCTTTTTCATTTGGCACAAAATGGATTAAAGTTTGTATAATAGATATTGTTTCTCACTTTTTCTATTCTATGACGAATACAGGTAAAATAAAATACTTTCTTGGCTTTTTCTTGGCGCTGGGACTTTTATGGAGTTTTTTGTTGCCCCCTTTCCAAGGCCCGGATGAAGCGTTCCATTTTTCCCAGATTAAACTATGGGAATTTTCCTTGTTGAATGGTTTCCAAGATTCTTCCGAGGCAACAACCCTCTGCTTGGAAGACCTTCATTTACTTTCCGGCCATTATCGTAGCAACGATGTTCGCGCCAACCCTTTAAGCTCTTTTGCGGCTCCGGTTGAACTCAGACATCATTCTCCTGATTATTTTTACGATCCAAGTTGTAAAATTTTTGCAAAGACTCCTCTTTATTATATTCTTAGCGTTCCCCTTGTCTTAATTCCCGGGTTCAATGTGGATGCTCAATTTTATGTGGTGCGTCTTTTTTCGCTTTTTTGCGTTGTTTTTTCTCTTTTTTGTATTTTCAAGATCGCCTCTTTACTTTTTAAACATTCTCCGCAAGCAACCTTACTCCCTGTTCTTATTGCCCTTACTCCAACATTTTTTATTGTAAATGTTTCCATTAGCTATGATTCCCTTATTAATTTATTATTTATTTTTTGTTTTTGGGTCTCCTTTTCTTTTATTTTAAGAGAGGGGCCTTTTTCGTCTCTCCGTCGATTCCTTGCCATCGCCATTCTTGTCAGCCTCGCTGGCTGCTTTATCAAAATCACAGGTGTTTTCTTGCCCATTTTTTTCGCCCTAGCCTTCCTTTTCTCCAAACGAGTTAAATTTCTTTATTCCTTTTTATTTTTACTGACTTTTTCTTCTTTAGCACTGGGAAAGCTTTTATCCATTTTAAGTCTCCCTTCATTGACCTATTTAAAATTGTTTTCCGATCCGTCGTATCTTTATACTTTTTTTATTGAACGTTGGGTTCTCCTTTTTAAAGGATTTTGGGGCGGCAGCGGCGCTGGCTGGATTGACGTTTATATCCCCCCTCTGTTTGTTTATTTTTTCGCCATTTTCACGTTCATTGGCCTTGGGATGAGTGTATGGAAGATTTTAAAATATAAACACGACGCTTTAATTCTTGTTTACTGTTTTCTAACGATTCTCTTCTTTGAATTAGGCTCTTTGATTTATAATGCTCTTTATGTCTCCGATCTTTTGCAATTCGGAGCCCTCCAGGGCCGTTATTATCTAGTCCTCCTTCTTCCTCTTTTTATTTTGATCTTGGAAGGATGGCGCTTTTTAATACCTTTTCGTCTTAATCGTTTCTTTTATGTTTCCGCGATTCTGATTTTTATGTTTATTCATTTTTTCTATCTGGGTAGCGTTTTTGTCCCCCGTTTCTATTTTTAATTTTTCGTATGCGTCGTATCTTTATTATTTTTATTTTCCTTGTCGTTATCGGTCCTTTTTTGGTTAGCGTTTATTTGAATTCCAATATTCTCCAAACCGAACGTTTAAACCTTCAACGCAACCCGGCTTTTTTCTCTGTAACGCCTTTTAATCCCCCTGTTATTATGTTCGAGGCAAAAAAAAATTTCTTGTCAGAAATTCATATTTTCATGCATTGCCCTGACCCCATTTTTCCTTCGAGGGATCATTATATATTTCTTGTTGAGAATAATAAAACCGGAGAAGAATATGCTTCTTTTGACTTGAGCCCCATTGATTTCTGGAATGACATCGCCACACTGAAATTCACCCCCATTCAAGACTCGCAAGGTCAAACGTTTACAATAACCATCCGGGCAGATACCTCCAATACTTCTATGATTCAAATGGCTATTCCAGCAACGGGTTCTTCGGAATTCATTTCCCAGCCTTATTACGAACAAGATACTTCTTTTTTTGAAGCCCTTTATATTGTCCTATGGGAACGACTTTTTTGGCGTATTTTACCTGTTTTCCCTCTGTTTTTCTTTCTTTGGGCCCTTATTCGGAAAATCATTTTACCCCCTTTTGATACCATTCAATCGTCCTCTTAAGCCCTTCCTTAAAGGGAACAATCGGTGTGTAACCAAATGTTTTTTTTGCTTTAGAAATATCAGCTAAAGAAAACGGCATATCTCCGGCGCGTGTTGGAGTGAATTTCTTTTTAATCTCCATTTTTGTGATTGCTTCAATGCTTTCCCAGACCGTCTTAAGGCTAACGGTCTCGTTACAAGCAATATTAAACATCTGTCCCGCCACTTTTTCATTCGGGGCATCCCCAGCCAATAGATTGGCATGCACCACATTATCAATATAAGTGAAATCTCGGCTTTGAGTACCGTCTCCGTGAATTTCCGCTTCCGTATGGTTCAATGCCGCGGCAATAAATTTAGGGATAACTGCTGCGTATTCCGAGGCGGGATCTTGTTTGGGGCCAAACACATTGAAATAACGCAAACTCACGGTTGTAAGTCCATAAATTTCATGAAAAATACGACAATATTCTTCCGCTGTATACTTACTTAAGGCATACGGGGAAAGGGGTTTTGCCGGAAGCGTTTCAACGCGAGCCTCTTGCCCTTCCTGTGCCCCGTAAGACGATGAAGAACTGGCATAAACTACTTTCTCAACGTCGCAATCTCGTGCCGCGACAAGGACATTCAATGTGCCTAAAATATTGGTTTGAGCGGAACCGATTGGATCTTTAATGGATCGAGGGATCGACCGCATGGCAGCTTCGTGAAAAATACATTTTACGTCTTGAAAAGTTTTTTTTAATAATTCTAAATTTTCAATGGATCCATTTACAATTTCGATATGATCTTTCATGTTTTTTAAGTTTTCACTGCTCCCTGTTGAAAAATCATCAACGACCACCACTATTTCCCCTCGTTTTACGAGTGCCTCCACGATGTTAGATCCTATAAATCCAGCCCCTCCGGTTACAATATATTTTTTCATATATTTTTTTATAAAATAAAATCGTTTCCTATCCCGACATAATCAATCCCTTCTCTTTTTACTTTTACTTTATCATAAAAATTCCTCGCATCAATCAGCACCGGATTTTTCATTTGTTTTTTCAATGTGTTTAAAGGAATTTTCTTAAAGGCGTCCCACTCGGTCAAGACCAACAAGGCATCCGCGCCCTTGAGGGCTTCTTCCGGAGTTCGCATATAAAAAATATTTTTTGAAGAAACTGTTTTTCTTAATTTTTCCATTCCCTTGGGGTCAAAAACGCGAACTTCGGCTCCCTCTTCCAACAGACGAGAAAGGATCTGAAGCCCGGGAGCCTCCCTCAAGTCATCGGTTTCGGGTTTAAACGTCACTCCCCAAATCGCGATTTTAAGACCTTTTAAAATCGGATAAACCCCTTTTATTTTTTGAATCAAACGTAAAGGTTGTGCGATATTGATCGCATCCACAGCTTTCAAGAGCTTAAATTCGTATTTCTTATTTTCCCCTTGCTGAATGAGGCTGCGCACATCCTTGGGCAGACAACTCCCTCCATATCCAATCCCGGCCTTTAAATAATTTTGGCCAATGCGAGGATCCCATTTCATCCCTTTTTCAACTTCTCGAATATCGGCTCCCGAGAGTTCGCAAAAATTGGCCATTTCATTGATAAAAGAAACTTTGGTGGCCAAAAAAGCGTTGGACGCGTACTTGATCATTTCCGCGGTGCGAAGATCTGTGAAAAGAATGGGATAACCTTTTTTTAAAATCGGCTCATATAATTTTTTCATTTTGAGGCGTGCACTCGACGCATTGACTCCCACTACAATTCGATACGGTTTTAAAAAATCTTCAATGGCCGTGCCTTCGCGTAAAAATTCCGGGTTATGAACAATGGAAAAAAGTTTGGAGGCGTTTAAGTTGCTGATCCCGCGTTTCTTTAATGTTTCCCGGATGAGCCCTTCCATGACCTCCGTGGTCCCGACCGGGACCGTTGATTTGTTCACAAAAAGAGTCTTCTTGGACACGAATTTACCGAATTCAAGCGCCACATCATAAATGGCGTTCAAATCAATTTGAGGGCCATTTAAATTTAAAATTTCCGGAGTCCCCACCGCATTGATAACCATCTCTCCAAATTCCATTCCTTTTTTAAAGTCGGTTTCAAAATGAAGTTTCCCTTTTTTTTGATTACGATTCACTAATTCTTTTAATTCGGGTTCGTAAATGGGGATTTCTCCTTTTTTTAAAATTTCTATTTTTTTAGTATCCTTATCTATACCCAAAACTTCATGACCTATTTCAGCCAAACAAGCGGCGGTCACAATCCCCACATATCCTGTCCCGATGACGGTGATTTTCATGCGGGCATTGTATCGCATGGAAGGATTCGGATACAAATAAAAAGCCGTATACGCAAAAAGAGGACCCCCCTTTCGGGGAGCCCTCTTTAGGGTGAAGATCACTTTAATGTGTCTTCCTCGTAATTGATCAATCTACTACTCAGCAGATCTCAAAGTTGTGGTCGGTAACGTCTCGAGCTTGTAAGCATTGGTCCAGTCCGTAGTTAACGTTGTATGACTGGCAGCTGAGCGATCAGACCAAACAACCTTCCCTGTGATACTGGCAGCAGCGACGTTTGCTTCGTAAGCCGTATCTTGTTTGAGAGATACACTCAAGCTTGAAGTATCCGTGCTGTCCGTATAGGTGATCGGGGCTTGAACCACATAGTATGCGGTTTGGCCTTCAGCGATCACTTCTTCAGCGGTGAAAGTGATGGCCACGGCATTGGTAGCCCATGTCCCACTTCCGAGCGAAGAACCAATCAAACCGGAAGAATCGTATTCCGTGATGGTCCAACCATTCGTAACTCCGAGTTGGCCCGCGGCGGTCCCTGTATTCAAGAGATTCGCGCTGGCATCGAAGTTAAGTTTATAAAGAGCAACTGCTCCGCCGGTAGCGGTGACACTGAAGCAGTAAACTTTATCCGAGGTTGTCCCACTCAAAGATCCGGAACATTGAGCTGTGCTGGAATGATAGGCAAAGGTCGGCAACGCTTGGTAAAGCGCGATTTCATTTGCATCCACATCCGCAGCCATTCCAAGTCCGCTTGAAGAGGCGTCCGTGATGGTGGTTTGAGAACCAGCTCCAATGGCTTTGAAGCCCGGAGTGCTGGAGTCAAAATCAAAATCCATTTCGAGTTGAGATCCGGAAGAAAATGCTCCTGTAGAACTGAGTTCATTTGTGACAACGTAGACTTCTACATTGATGGCATTTTCATCGGTGTTGCTGGATTTTGGAACGGCGATGTTGAGCCCTGTAAATGAGGCGACTCCGTCGAGCAAAGTCACTTCAGAACTTCCACTCAAAGTATCTGAATCGGTAAGTGATTCCGGGTACTTCAAGATGACAGTGGAAATGGCATCGCTGTCTTCATAGGTATTATCAGCACCTGAATCGTTCTTGAATTTCATTTCCGTTACAGTGAAAGCTTCGTTGTTAGCATAGATCTTATAACGAGCCACCAAGAGAGGATCCGTGTTTGAATCATTCCCTGCAATGGCCGCGTCGTCTAAGACCGGGCTGAGTGAAGAAGCAACTGTGACCGTTCCCACATTTTGAACGGTTATCACTGTATTGGGGGACGTGCCTCCATTCTTAGCATCTCCTGTTGCGGTCACCGTATGACCATCTTCGTCTTCACAAGAGATATCGGCGGATACGTCAGTAAGGTCTAAAGCAATGGTTTCGACCGTGCTGTTGTAATACGCGCTGGAGCTGATATCGATGACCGGAACCAATCTTGCGGTGGTTCCTTTGGCAATGAGCCAATCAAGACTTGAGAACGTGACTGTTCCGGAAGAATTGAATACACCCGATGTGGTGGTGATTAAAGTCCCATTTCCATCATAAAGTGTAATGGATTCAACGACCTCATCGATGCTAACGCTGTTGCTGGTTGCGCCATAAGCATAAGAGATTCCGGTTCCATCTTCATCCACATACCCTGTAAGTTTGATGCTGGAAACCGTGATGTCACTGGCGGATCCCGCTGTTAAAGCGAATCCAACAGCTTCGACATCATCGTTCCCCTTCACTACGGTTTGATCGCCCGGAGCGGAAGAGAGAGAAACGGCAAGGCTGGGAGATTTAACAGACATGGTATTTCCGGTCAATGCGGATGACGGAACGATGTCGGTGACATAGTCTCCAGTATCCACATCTCGAATTCCTTCGCTGGTACTGACAGCACTCATTGTGACGTAGACTGTCTGTCCGGCTAAAGCGGAATTGTTTGCAATATCCAATTTAACAGCAAGATTACGGATTTCTCCGGCATCGATGCTGAAAGTATCGGTGTAATTGAAAGTTTGAGCCGTATCACTGCCGGTGATGGAAACATCTTGAGTGGATCCTACGATCGTTCCCGTATCCATATCCACGATCTTGATGTCCGTGAAGTTGGCGGTGGCGGCATCCTCGATAAGACCTGTGTCTCTGGCGACTTCAGCGGTCGAAGCCGTCAATGTGAAGGTCAATTTTCGAACTTCAACATCCGCCTGTGCGGCCATTGAAAATTCAAACATGGACACATCTTTTTCATTGACTCCAACATCGCTGGCGGTTGGGCCATTGAAGGAAACGGTCACTTGACCCCCTTCAACGGTGGTACAAGAAGCATCTTCCCAAGTTACAGTCGTACAGAGGGTGGACGAAGCTCCATCTGTATTTCCATCGTAGCTGGTGGAAGTAACTCCGGAACCAAATCCGTAGACTTCTCCGATGGCAACGACATCCGCATTCTCATCGAGGTCGACAAGAATGGTATCTGCAGCATCGGCGGAACCGATATCGGCTTTCACAGTGAAAGTTTCGGTGTCTCCGCTTGCAATCTCAATCGGAGTGTCCAAAACAAACACCATAAGATCACTGCTGTTCAAGCTTTCAGTTGATGCAACTTCATCACTTCCATTATAGAGGACGAAATTTCCAATGAGTGAGCCTGAAATGCCTCCTCGAACACGAAGAGAAATTTGGTTGAGCCAAGTGTCTTCCGTGGCGGCGGTGATTTGGAATTTAGCAATTTCAGCGCCTTGTTCTCCAACGGTGACATTGGAAAGACTTCCATATTTTGCAATAGTGACTGTTCCCGCATCTTGTCCGGCGATAGAGAATTCTTCGCTGGAAAGAGGGAAATCTCCTTCTGTCGCAACTCCATTATGCGTGACCGCATCGGCGCTTTCGACTTGGAAGTAATCACTGTTGGCAGAATGCCCATCGGCATAGTCCACCACCAAAGTTAAAGTAACTGTTTCCCCTGCCGCAACATCCACATCCAAGCTGGAGAATGTGACTGTATTGGTTGAAGTGCTGATCGTGCGACCTGTGGTCAAGCGATCCGCTCCGTCGTAGAGGTAAAGACTTGTAAAATCCGCAGCAGAACCGACACCCTTACGAGCGACAACAAGGTCGGTCACTGTGATGTCTTCATCGCTACCCGTAAAGTCCACATTCATGATTTCAACATGAGTGGCTTGTTGGGGAACGGAAGTTCCTGTGATTTCATCTCCAAGGGCAACCGTTAAGGTTCCGGTGGAAGTTACGACCGGGTCAACAACCGGGTCGACAACTGGGTCGACGACTGGGTCAACGACTGGGTCGACAACCGGGTCGACAGCGACCGGGTTCTTGGCCTTATAAAGCATAACGGACACTTCGCAACGAGAAACATTTTGGCTTGGGAGATAAGTCCCGTCTCCTTGACCGACAACCACACTATTTTCATAGAGAGTCTCGATGTAAGGAGCATACCAAGCGTCAACGTCGGCCACATCGGAGAATACATCTCCTGTGGGGGTGACCAATTCAAACCCGGCGGCTAAAGCAACCATTTTGGCAGCTTCGGCGCGATTGACGTAAGCGCTCGGGCGAACGGTTCCGGTGAGATCCCCATTGGCATCCGTGTCTCCGGTCATGACCCCGTTTTGGGCCAATACATTAATATATACTGCATACCAAGCACCGGCCACGACGTCGGAGAATCCCGCGTCATAATCGGTACTGTCGCCTAAGCCGAAAGCTTCAGCAACCATTTTGGCAAAATCGGCGCGTTGAGAGCTCTCGTTGCAGCGAAACGTATCCGCCACATCGACAACCCCATCCGCAACGAGCTGTTCAACAGCCGCGTATGCCCAATGGTCTTCTGAAACATCGGAAAAAGTTGCAGCCTGAGCAACCGCACTGAAGCCAAAAGAGGCAATCAACGCAGCCAAACTCACGCTTGCAATAAGCTTGCGTAGCTTTTCCATGTTAAAAGAGGTTAAAAAAATGAATAAAAAAAGAGAGTAAATAACATAAAAACAGAAACAAAATCACAAATTATTCGGGACAAACCCGACGAATCGGCCCTGTCCAACACTTAATCCCTATTTTTCAAGGAGCCTCATAACTCATCTATTATCGTACAACACTTGATAACGCGAATGTTTCACATTTGTTTCAAACTTATCCGTGACAAACCTTGTTTTTATTTTCTTACCTTTTCTGGTAGTCCCAACGGGAGTCGAACCCGTGTCTCCACCGTGAGAGGGTGGTGTCCTGGGCCGCTAGACGATGAGACCATAACTTGCGAAACCTTATAGTATTCTGAAATTTGATGCAATACCTTTTTCGCAGAAGAAAGCCAAAACTAGCCCCTAAAAACGTTTTTTTATGACTGGTTAATTAACCAACATATTATTTTACGACTAACCAAATATCTAAATTTGTTTATTTTAAGCCATTTATCATCGCTACACTTTAACACCCCATTTAAAATCGACTTATCAACAAGTTATCTACATTTTTTACACATTTGTTGACTACCCAACACATAACATCCTCACCCATCCCTCGACTAATCAAATCTCTATTTCTCTTTTATTTAAGACTATTTTCCACCTATTCATTTTCTACTTATTTGACTAATCAATTTGAATTGTTGCGAAATATACTTTCGGTTCGCCTATTCATTCCAAATGATCAACTAATCAACGCTGTTTTCCGACTACCCAAAGCGTTTTTTTGCTCTTTTATACCTTAATAAATGCATTTTTATTCTTCTTTTTTATTTTTTCGGGTACTCAACACTCTTTTTTACTCTTAAATAAGGCAATAATCCTATCTTTAAATTATTTTTTAAGTTTTATTTACAATCTTCTATTATTATTTTATTGTATATATCTTCCCAAATGCACTGGTTGTTTTTACTCTTTCTGATAAAATACGACCATTATGGAAAAAGATTTGTATGCCATTTTAGGAATTCCCAAGACCGCAACAGATTCGGAAATCAAGCGTGCCTATCGAAAATTGGCCCAAAAACATCATCCGGATATGAATAAAGGAAATGCCGAATCGGAACAAAAATTCAAAGGGATCAATGTGGCGTACGAAATTCTTTCGGATAAGAAAAAACGGGCTCAATACGATCAATTTGGGATTGCGGGAGGACCGGCGGGTGGGCAAGGAGGATTTGAAGGGTTTTCCGGGTTTGATCCTTCTAACTTCGGCGGTGGATTTTCAGATATTTTTGAAACTTTTTTTGGGGGAGGATTTTCAGGCGGAGGACGGACTTCCAAAAAACAAGGCCCTGTTCCCGGAAACGATATTGAAAGCGTTCTCTCTTTAACGTTGGAGGAATCCGCGTTTGGGGCTGAAAAAATATTGGAAATCAATAAATCCGATACCTGCGCACGATGTAAAGGAGAAGGAGCCGAGCCCGGGACTCAAGTTGTAACCTGTTCGGAATGCCACGGCACCGGACAAGTACGCACCGTTCGACAAACCATTTTAGGACAAATCCAGGCGGTTCGAACCTGTTCCAAATGCCATGGGGAAGGCCGTATCCCGGAAAAGCCCTGTTCCGAATGCCATGGACAAATGAGAACGCGCCAACGGAGCAAGCTCACGGTTAAAATCCCTTCCGGGATTGAAAATGGCGCCACGATTCGTTTGCGTGAAAAAGGAGAAGCCGGAGTTAAAGGAGGAAGGCATGGAGATCTTTATCTCCATATTCAGGTTATGCCACATTCCGAATTTCAACGACAAGGTTATGATATTTATTCTTTGGTTAAATTGCATGTTTTAGAGGCAATCTTGGGAACAACCTTATCCGTAAAGACCCTACACGGCTCCATGAAGCTTAAAATTCCAAGCGGGACTCAACATGATCAGGTGTTTAAGATCAAAAATCATGGTGTGCCTCATATTAGAGGAGAAGAAAAAGGAGACCATTATGTAAAAGTCCAGATTGAAACCCCTAAACGCCTGAGTCGAAAAGAACGAGAGCTGTATCAGGAAATTGCCAAAGAAAGCGGGCTGAACATTGATGAGGACGGAGGATTGCTGTCTAAGTTGAAGTTTTGAAATTAGACATTTCCAATAACTCATTATACGATATACACATGAATATTACGTTGTCGTGGGATCTTTTTATCTTCGTTTTCTTCTGCATCATCATTGCGTACAGTTTTATTGTGGGCCGAAATCAGACCCTTAAGATCATTATTGGAACTTATATTGCAGCCCTGACCGCGGATGGAGTGGCCAATTTGGTTGAAAAATATCTTGGAGGGGAAACCGCTCCTCTTAAAATCTTGGCGGGACCGGACAGTGAACAAGTCCTTATTATTATGAAAATTGTGATTTTTATTGTGGCTGTGGTGGTATTGGCGGTAAAAGGTGGATTTGAGGTTGGGATGCTCACCGAACAACAGACGGTGATGCGTATTTTGACCACTTTCCTGTTTGGAGTATTGAATGCCGGATTGATTGTGAGCACGCTTCTTTTATACGTGTCCGGCCTTTCCTTGATTGGTTCAGATCAAATCCAAGCCGCCTCCATGGTTGGGAGTGACTCTACGATGGTGCAATTGATGATTGAAAATTATAATCTGTGGTTTTCATTGCCTGCGATTGCGCTCGTGGTACTGAGTTTTTCGCAAAAGCCGGATCCTCAATAAAGGGAGGATTTATCAGATTGGGAATACGGAAAGGAAAAAAAATGCGAAATACAAAATACAAGAAAGAAAAAACGCAAAGCGTTTTTTCTGGTGGGTCAGGTGGGTATCGAACCCACGGCCATCGGCTTAAAAGGCCGCTGCTCTACCACTGAGCTACTGACCCGCACGGACATTATACGGATAACTTTTATTTCGCCAAGTCTTTTTTAATATTTTCAATAAAGAACGACTGATAACCCTTTTTTTGGCTTACACATTTGATAAATCGAGTCTTGATTAGTCGCGCTACATACGGTATAAATCGTGTTGAGTAATCAACATTTTGGTTAATCAACATGACTTCCGGCCAATACATAAGCCTTAAAGACGCCTCTCTGCTCACGGATCGTTCTCCCCAAACGATTCGCCGGCTTATCAAATCCAATCAAATCCGTTATCGCAAATACAAAACGCCACAAGGTTTTTCATATTTGGTTGAAAAAACCAGCCTTCTCGATCATTTTCGAGATGAAGAGGTGCGTGAAGAAGAATTTGATCAAGAACTGGTTGAATTGGGCGAAACCGAAGCTGAACTCATTGAAGAATTCACTCCGAATCCGTCTTTTCAATCTCGTGCCTCGGCAAAAGTAACTCAAACTCATATCGAATCGGAATCACCACTTCCTCCTCCACCACCCCCATCCCCTGCGTTCCCTACCATTATCAATGAATTGATCCGCCAACATCGCGAAGATAAAGATCGCCTATTCGAACTCTTGGAAACCTTTCAAAAACGAATTTTGACGCTCGAAGACCACATCCGACAGATTGAAGCGCCGAAACAAGCGAAACGAAAGTGGTATCAAATCTTTAAAAGATAATAATTATGTCTGAGACGGCATCATCCTCTTCTTATTTAGAAACCCCAAAAGGCCAAATAGGGCACCGAGCTGTTCAAGAGGCCCTAAAAGCCTATGGCCTACCCCCCAATGCGGATCCTTTTCTTGTGGAAGCAACATTTGGGCCACTCGTATTGGGTGTTACGATCGCAGTTGATAATCTCTTTTTAGATCTTCAAGAGCACCTAGACGGTCCTCAATATGAATTCCCGGATTCAGTTGATTCATTTGATCTATCTGGAATCTTAAGTGGTGCGGATTTAGATGCGCTCTCGAGAGAAGAAGTTGTGGCACAATTAACTCGATTTACCAACTCTGATTCTCTTATCGTTGAACTTTCTCCGGTTTCAGGCCAATTGGTTATTCGCGAACCCGACTCTGAGAGAGGTTTTGTTTTATTGAAACTCTCTTGTGTCCCCCTTAGATATTCTCCCGCCTCTCAAATGGCTCTTCAAGAAATCGAAGCAAAATACCCAATTTTAAAAGAGCTTATGGCACAAATCGATCAATGGCGAAACGAAAAACGTCCCATAGCCCTCAACGGGACAAATCCACTTACAATGGTAGTAAATCACGAAGGACAATTGCCTAAACCTGTTCTCCCACCTGTTGACATTGACATAGCCTTTCCGGAATACACTCCTTTATCTCGATTAAAGGCTCGATTCTTGGACTTATTATCTAAAATGTATTAAAACGTTTTTTAATTCGCTTTGAACATTCCCATAATGCTTTCCCATAGGCCCATCGTAATCTTTATTCGTAAATTCAGTATTGAAAATCTTTTTTAGAACGGAGTTGATGGGTTCATAAGCGGCTCTTTGTTCAGGATAATTTCCTTCATTCGTTAAATACTGTGGCCCTAATTGATCGAGGATGACTCGGCAGAGATACTTTTTCTCCGGAGTATTTAGGTTTACGCCATCAATATAAGTTTTTGCCCTACCATCCACGCTGATTTTAGGGAGATCACTGAAGGAAACCGTTGGAATTTTTTCTCTTGTGTAAAAAACCGCTAAACATTGGGGATCCAGTCCATCCAATAACTCGGCAAAAGCATAAACTTGAGGATAACCCTTTTCTCTTTTGTCCGAAGGATCAATCCCCGATCGTTTAAGAGTGTTATGCGTTAAAAACTCGGTAATTCCTTCTCCGAGATTATATGAAAAAATAGAAGTTGAATTTGGGCCCTCAATTAAGACATGCATCAACTCATGAATAGAAGTGTTTTGAAATTGCTCATAGGTAGATAAATTGTCGCTCAACTCATAGCGCCTATCATAAGCCGTTCCTCCAACTCCCTTTTTCTGTGGGCGAATATCAATACTTGGGAAAGTATTTACTCTAAGGAGGCGAGAGGACATTCTTTGTACATTTGCCTTGTCTTCCCCTAACAAAAACGGCAGTGAATCCAAAATACGAGGAAGATCTTTTCCTACATAATCCTGCATCCATTTTAAATATTGTGTTTCGTTTGAAGTTAAACCCTCTTCTCTTGCGTCATATCTCTCTTGAGCTGACCGCACTTGTTGTTGAGCGGATTGTAAAATGGCTTCTTTTCTCTTTTTATAGGCTTGTAATGCATCAATGGATTGCAAACGGTGATCTAGGGAGGCTTGCCCAAGGGTTTTAGAAAGCTCGCCTAAACGCAATACGCCAAAATCTCTTGAACTCGCTGTTTTCCCTAATAAGGTTAAAAAGTCGGGGTTTTGTTCGATCAATGCACCTAGTTTTGGATCTCCTGTGTTCTCGTATGTATTTTCAAACCCATAATGACGGGCTATAGGTCTTCTTATATTCATAAATCCCCTGCTTTGATATCGGTCTACTGCCAATTCTTCAACAAAAAGTTTTGCATTTTCTTTTAAGAAATCATAATCCACCCCGTCGATTTGATATTGAGGGCCTGCTGCGGCATAGGCAAAAAGGTCTGTGGCTTCTTGAGCTAAAGCGTCAGTCCATGCGTTAAAAGTGCTTTCTCCTCTTAATCCTTCTAATTCTTTAGATCTTTGTACTCCCCTGGAAAGATCCCTTTCTTCCCATGAAGAACCTAATGTCGAGTTTGTGCCGGTGTCTTCGTATACTTCCATACGAGCCGCGAAATCCTTTGCGGATTTTTCGTCCAACTCCCCCTCTAATTCCAATCGAGTCGGGGGCGTGTTTTTTTGTTTGGCTTCCTCCATCCAGCGATTAAAAATAGCCTCTTTGTTGATCCCTAAGACGACCATGGCGATTTCCCAATTCTTTTTATCTTCTTCTTGCGTTGGGGCTTCCCACTTATCAATCCCCATTTCACGGCAATCTAATTTTATTGCCTTTAAAAGATTCCTATCTTCTTTTACAAGGCTTATTAAAAATTCTTGAACTTGTTGTTGATCTCCGGCTGCGCTTAAACTTGATATGACTTTTTCAGCGCTGTATTTTAACGGTTTTAATAAATTTTCCGCTTGCGGGTATTTTTTATAATACGTTTTTGCTCTCTCAAAATAAGTCTTCGCACCGGCCGGATCTCCTAATGTTTCTCTTGCTTTTGGAGGCCATAACCCAAAAAGTCTATTGATAAACCCTCCCTTATTTTCCAATGCATTTAACGATTCCACTGTGGGTAAAACATGCTCCCATAAATCATTTTCCGATGGTTTAAGCTCTATTCTTGCATCTACCCCCCGAACTGTTCGGTAAACCTGATTATTGAATTCATTTAAGAAGTCTCCCGGTTTATCTTTATAGGATGTCCCTTTAATTAAAAACTTTAAATCTCCGCGATCTATAGAAGAGGGCGATGTGCAATAAAAATAAAGCATTAAAGCTGGCTTCAATGCTTGAGTATCCTCCTTTTTAAGAGCCAACAGATTATCTACAATTGGATTCAAATCATCCCAGCCTTTAATCGCGGCGATCCGTTCTAAAAAAATATCCACCTGAAAATCATAAACTTCATATGTTAACATGGCTCGATTGCTCTTTTGTCCTTCTTTAATGGCTGCGACCCGACGATCTCTTAAAATGTCCAATCTCTTTTTTAAATCCGGATTATTTTGTAACACTTCTTTCTCTAATTCATTTATACGTTTAATCGCCTCACGCCGAGTATCAACTTGATTTAAGTCCGTGGTGCCTTCCGGGTTTGGTGCTTTTTCTTTTGTCATTTTTATTTTTTATATCTTTTTTTATATCTGTAGATTATACACTTTTTTCGTAATATTTGAAAGCCTTCTTTGTTGTAATGGGTAGCTCCTTTAAAATTTGGCTTTTCCTTTGGCGTACCTTATAATCACGGGCGTGACCCTTGATGAAGAAAACAAACTGGTGCGTGAGGCGCAGAAAAACAGAGCAAGTTTTGACCAACTTTATGCGCTTTATTTACCTAAGGTTTATGGCTTTGTGATGGGAAAAATCAAGAATCGAGAAGCGGCCGAGGATTTGACGGGTGAAATTTTTCTAAAAATTTTGGAAGGATTGCCCAACTATCAATTCCGGGGACTTCCGTTTGGGGCTTGGGTGTTCCAAATCGCGCGCAATCATCTTTCCAACTATTACTCGATCTCTCATCGAAAAGCGTGTGAATCTCTTGAAAACCCCGAACGCTTTAAAGATGAATCCGAAGAATCGAATCCCGCCACTCTGGCCCGAAGGAAAAGCACAAAACAATCGCTCCTCAACCATTTCCATGTTTTAACCTCACAAGAATCGGAAGTGGTGCGTCTTAAATATTTTGCCGAACTTTCCAATCAGGAAATCGCGGCAACGCTTGGTATTCATCCCAATCATGTGGGAGTGCTCCTGTTCAGAGCCCTTAAAAAACTTAAAACCGATTATGTTTAAATCTCTCCTCCCCCTTCTCGAACATTTCCTCACCCCTCGAAAAAAGAATTTTTCTCTCGAGGAATTTGGTGCGCTCGAAAAACAACTTCAAAAAGAACAACCCAAACCTCGAAAAGCGTTTGAAGAGGCGTTGAAGAAAAGGCTTCACCAACGTTATGCGGAATTGCAAGAAAAACGAGAAACCCAATCGGACGAAAGCTTTCAATTGTTTGGCTCTTGGATGCGACAATGGACGCTTATTCCTGTGGCTCTCATGCTTCTAATGGTGATTGCCGGAACAGGCGTTTACGTGACTTCTCCCACTCCCGCGACGTCCATTTCTTCTTTTGGAATCCTTAATGCCTCAGTTCAACCTGCTTTCGCTCCCGTAATGATTGCGTTTGATACGCCCATGTTGGAATCTTCGGTGGAAGAGGCGTTTTCCATTACCCCCTCTGTTGAGGGTCGATTCATTTGGAATGAAGAAGGAACCACTTTGTATTTTCTCCCTAAAACAGTGCTTGCCAAAGACACCACTTATCAAGTCACGCTTACGGAACAAGCTAAAAGTCGATATTTTAAACCCCTTGCATCCCTGTATGAACGAACGTTTACCTCGGAATGGATTGCGCTTACCGAACCTCCTCCAATGATTGCCTCCGGCTCCGTTCCTCCCTTATCTCCCCCGCTTGAACCTTCCGTTCAATCTGCGGGTGCCGAGCTCCTTTCCATGGAAGAAAAAGAGGACGATGTGCTTTTAATCGATGATAAAATAAAACCGATTCCAGACAAAAAACTCGATCCTTTCGCTCCGTTTCGAATTGAAAAAGGCCCCTTGACCGCTCAAGAACTGGCTCAATTCGAGGCCGCCGTAGCTCTGATGGAAGAAAATATGGCTAAATAAGGATGAGCACCAAATCGCCCAAGTTAGTTCCTGTGGGGCCGGTTTTGATCAAGCCCTTTGTTTTTTTAAAAAATCCGTAGGAATCGTTTTGATTTAAATGTTTTTCGATGTCGAGGCCTTTTTTTAATGTTTCTTGAGTGGCAATGGCTCCGGCGATATTTTCAGGGCAAAAGCCGTCTACGCCGTCGGTTCCGAGGGAAAGAAGGGTGAAGGGAGACTGCTTTTGCTTTTTGAAAAACTCTTTTAAACACGCGAGCACAAATTGTTGATTGCGGCCGCCATGACCATGGCCAATGACTTTTACCGTGGTTTCGCCGGCGAGAATGAAAAGGCCTTTTTGGTTCCCAATGGTTTTGATGACTTTACGGGCGGTTTTGTTGCAATCTCCAGCCATATGTTTATCTAAAATTTTCACACTGAAAGTGGTGCCCAATACTGTTTTTGCTATTTTTTCAGCCACCTTTGCCGTGGTCTCATGGTTGGCGAGGATTTTTGAAGTTACTTTTTTAAAGATTTTATTGCCGGGTTTTGGCGTTTCCTCTCCTTTTTTAAGGCATTGAATCACGAAATGCGGGATTTTTTTTAAAATTTTATATTTTTCAAAAATCTTTAGCGCTTGCTGGCATGTGGTTGAATCCGGAGAAACCGGGCCCGAGGCAATGGCACTCAAATCATCGCCCAAGACATCTGAAATCACGAGATTAAGGCATTGGGCAGGATAAATCGCCTCCATAAGTCTGCCTCCTTTGATTTGAGAAAGGTGCTTGCGAACCGTGTTGATTTCATTGATGTTGGCTCCGCATTTGAGAAGCAAACAAGTGGTTTTGATTTTTTCCTCGAGCGTGATGCCTTCCATGGGGTAGGGCATGAGCGCTGAGCCCCCGCCGGAGATGAGTGTGATCACCAAATCTTTTTTTGAGGCTTTTTGAGCAATTTTTAAAATTTCTTTGGCGCCTTTCAATCCGTTTTTATCCGGCAACGGATGGGAGCCGCGAATGCATTTGATTTTCTTTAAATGCGGAGTGGGATCACCTTTTGGAATAATGATAAAACCTTCGGTTATTTTTGTGCCAAAATGTTTTTCCGTAGCTTTCGCCATTTTTGAAGCGCCTTTTCCTGCGCCTAACACAAAAATTTTCTCGTATTTTGAGGGATCGATTTTCTTGAGTTCGTTCAAAACCAGAGAATAAGGGTTTATTTCCTCCAAGGTTTGCAGGGCGATTTTTAAGAGCAACGCGGACGCGGCTTTAGCCATACGATTATAAAGAAAAAGCTTCTTTATTCACGAGAAATTCCGGGGTTCTTCCTTGCAATGCATTGATTAAGTTTTGAGCGGCAATCTCCGCCATTTTGGATCGGGTTTCAATTGTGGCAGAGCCCAAATGCGGGACAATGACCGTGTTTTTGCATTCCGCGAGTCCGGGTTTCATGGCCGGCTCATCCTCAAAAACGTCTAATCCCGCTCCAAAAATTTTGCCTTCTTTTAAAGTTTTTACCAACGCCACTTCATCAATGACCGGCCCGCGTGACGTGTTTACAAGAATGGTGGAAGGACGCATGCAATTCAACATTTTCTCGTCGATTAAATGATGTGTGGCTTGGGAATAAGTCACGTGAATCGAAATGTAATCGCTTTCTTGGCAAAGTTGTTCGAGTGTCACTTTTTGTGCGCCCACTTCTTTTTCGAGAAATTCATTTCCGGAAAGGTCTGTGTATAAAATCTTCATTCCAAAGCCTTTGGCCATTTTAATCGCCACATTTTCACCGATACGACCCGCACCAACAATCCCGAGTGTCTTTCTTGTCATTTCTTGACCGAGAAGAAGCATGGGGCCCCATCCTTGAAATTGTCCGCTCCTCATATACACATCACTTTCCGCCATTCGACGAGCCACGGCAAACATAAAGGCAATGGCCATATCCGCAGTGGTGTCCGTGAGAACTCCCGGGGTATTTGTGACCATGATTTTTCGCTTGCTGGCCGCGGCGACATCGATGTTGTTATACCCCACGGCATAATTGGAGATGATTTTACATTGAGGCCCTGCGGCTTCCATGACTTCATCGTCAATTTTATCCGTAAGCAAGGGAATAAATCCGTCGCGCCCTTTTACTTTTTCCAACAATTCCTCACGGGTTAAAACGCGATCGTCCGGATTCATTTCGAATTTTCCGAACGCTTTTTCAAGCATTTGAAGTCCGGCTTCGGGGATGCGACGTGTAACGTAGATGTTCATTGGGGTGAAAGTATTTAGTATATAGAAGTTAGGAGGAAGAAGAAAAATATGGGGAAGCTCACTTCGCTACGCTTCGTGAGTGGCCATGACCTTAGTGAGATACGTTTTGATGCGAGCTAGGCCTTCTACAATCATTTCTTCCGTGGAAACGTAGGAGAATCGGACGAAATCGTCGCCAAAAAGTCCAAACACGGTGCCCGGAAGAATGAGGACATTGGCTTCTTTCATGACGCGATCGCACAATTCAGCGGCGGTGATACCGAGTTTGTCCATGATTTGGCGCACATTGACCATGAGATAAAAAGCGCCTTTGGGAGAATGGCATTTCATGCCCGGAACTTCGTTCACCAATTTGACCATGAGGTCTCGGCGTTTCTTGTATTCAATCAACATTTTCTTAACCTCTTCTTGAGGTCCGGCAACGGCTTCGATGGCAGCGTATTGAGCCATAGTGTTCACGCAAGAGATATCATTGCAAGCGAGTTGCTCCAAGGCTTTTGCCATTTCCGGATTTTTGGTCACGCCCCAACCCACTCGATAACCGGTCATGGCGTAAGTCTTTGAACATCCGTTCAAAATCACGGTGCGTTCCGCCATCCCGGGCATTCCGGCAATGGAAACGTGCTCGCCTTCGTGCACCATTTCATTGTAAATTTCATCGGAAAGAACCCAGAGGTCATGCTTGACCGCAATCGCGGCGATCTTTTCCAAAAGGTCTCGTGTATAGACTCCTCCGGTTGGGTTTTGAGGAGAATTGACCATGATTAATTTGGTCTTTGGTGTAATTTTGGATTCCAATTCCTCGGCACTAAAGTTGAAATTGGTTTCTTCTTTCAATTGAATCGGAACCACAACCCCTCCCAAATATTCGGTCACAGATCCGTAAATCGGGTACGCGGGATTGGGGATGATGACTTCATCTCCTTCATCGATCAACGCGTTGATCATGTAAAACATGATGGGTTTTCCTCCTGCCACCACGACCACATCTTCGGCTTTGTAATCCACTCCCGTGTATTTGCCGGTGGACTTGGCGATCGCTTCTCTCAATGCAGGGATCCCCGGAGTGGCGGTGTAGTGAGTTTGATTCTCGCGAATGGCTTTGATCGCGGCTTCATTGATGTTGGCAGGGGTATTGAATCCGGGTTCTCCAATTTGTAAATAAACCAATTTTTTTCCTTGCGGTTCGAGCACTTCTTTTTCGAATTTTTTGGCTTTTCCGATCACAGAGAAAGCGTTTTCCGTACCCAGGCGCGGCATGCGTTTTGAGAAAGATTTCATGGGAGTAAAAGTTTTAAAAAATAAATTTTAAATTATAAAAAAACAGAAAGAAAAAATGCAGGGGTAAAAAAATTAAATGCTTTTCTTCCGAGCGACCACTTTTAAGGCTTTTTCGAAAATTTCCTTGGAGGTTATTCCGTATTTTTCCATCAATTCGCGAGGTTGGCCCGACTCCCCAAAGGTATCTGCAATCCCGACCATTTCCATGGGGACCTGGAAATTTTGAACCAAAACTTCGGCCACGGCACTGCCCATTCCTCCAAACAATTGATGTTCTTCTGCGGTGACCACGCATCCGGTTTTTCGGGCTGAGGCGATGAGGGCTTCTTTATCAATAGGCTTAATGGTGTGCAAATTAATGACTTCAGCGGAAATGCCTTTTTGGACCAAGGCTTCGGCCGCATCGAGGGCTTCGGCCACCATGGCTCCGCACGCCACAAAAGTAACATCTTTCCCTTCTTGTAGGGTGATCGCTTTTCCGATTTTAAACGGCATGTCTGCACTCGTGACCACCGGGACTTTTTCACGACCAAAACGGATGTAAACCGGACCATTGATTTCCACGGAAGCCAACACGGCTTTTTTGGTTTCGTAATAATCGGAAGGCACAAGAACGGTCATATTGGGAATCACACGCATGATTGCGATTTCTTCAAGCGCCTGGTGAGTGGCCCCATCGGGTCCCACGGAAAGACCTCCGTGCGCGCCTCCAAATTTTACATTCAATTGCCCGTAACAAATGCTGGTTCGAATTTGTTCCCAAGCACGACCGGAAACAAACACGCCATACGTGGAAACAAAAGGAACGAGTCCGGTTAAAGACATTCCTCCGGCTACATTGATCATGTTTTGTTCCGCAATACCCATGTCAAAAAATCGATCCGGGAATTTATCTTTAAATAAACACGTTAATGTCGATTTTGCGAGATCGGCGTCCAATACAACAACGCGCGGATCTTTGGTCCCGAGTTCGATGAGGGCGTCGGCCCAACCCTGTCTGGTGAGTAACATTTCGCGTGCCATGACGTACGGTTTAAAAATAATTAGATGACGATTTGGCTTCCTGTTCATCGAGCTCTTTCAATGCGAGTTCCAGTTCGCCTTTATTTGGAGCTTTTCCGTGCCAGCCGGATTGATTTTCCATGAATGAAATGCCTTTGCCCTTAACGGTGTTGCCGATGATGACGGAAGGGCGACCCTTGAACACCAATGCTTTTTTAATGGCCTCGTGAATTTGCGTGAAATCATGGCCATCGATCACTTGCACATTCCAATTGAAACTCTTGAATTTTTCATCCAGCGGATGAATTCCCATCACATCTTCCACGTGACCGTCGATTTGAAGTTTGTTGTAATCCACAAAAAGGATGAGGTTGTCGAGTTCGTAATGCGCGGCAGACATAATGGCTTCCCAACTTTGGCCTTCTTGAAGATCGCCTTCGCTGGACAAGCCGTAAACACGGTTGGATTTGCCTTGTGCTTTGAGGCCCAACGCCACGCCGGTGGTGATGGAAAGATTTTGCCCCAACGATCCGCCGGACATTTCCATACCTCTGGGGTGAAAACGAGAAGGATGGCCTTGAAGTTGAGATCCCAGTTTGCGGAACGTTAAAAGCATGGCCGGATCAAAATAACCGGTTCGTGCCAAAATTGAATAAATTGCAGGCGTGATATGGCATTTGCAAAAAATCATACGATCGCGTTCTTCCCATTTCGTATTGTCGGAATCGTGTTTTAAGAATTCGAAAAATAAAGTCACCAAAAATTCAACGGAAGACAAAGACCCACCGGGATGGCCCGAGCCTGCGGCCTCAAGCATCTCCACAATGTCGCGCCTCATCCGAATGGCTTTTAACAAACGCTCCTTTTGGGAAAGGCTAATGGGGTACTTCATGGCTTCAGTAAAGTATATTGTGCGACTTTTTGCAAATCTTATTGAGTAAATGCGGTTGCTTGACCCTGGAAAGTGTTTCAAAAGTTTTTTTCAAAATAGCAACTTGATTTGGAAGACAGCATACTTTTGGCCACCGCGGTCCGGTCGCTCCTCCCCGCAACGCGGGGTATGCCTCACGCCAATCGTTTCGCTTTGCGAAAACCAAGCCGATTGGCGTTGCGAAATTGTCCAAAAGCACGCTGCCTTCAAATCAATCAACCTAAAAAAATTATAAGCCCTTTATTTTTCATCACGCGATGATTATCATGCGACCGTTGTTCGATTTTTTTATTTTTTAATTTTTCTACCATGTCTCTCTTTGAGAACACGCTCGCTCAGCTCAAAAAAGCGTCGACGATCATGAAACTCGATGCACACATTGCGGATTACTTAAGTTACCCGCAACGCATTTTGGAAGTGAATATTTCCGTAAAAATGGACGACGGTTCAGCCAAAATGTTCAAAGGATTTCGTGTGCAACACAACAATGCAAGAGGGCCCTATAAAGGAGGGATTCGCTATCACCCCCAAGTGGACATGGAAGAAGTAAAGGCTCTTGCCACGTGGATGAGTATGAAATGTTCGGTCGTCGGAATTCCATATGGTGGAGGCAAGGGAGGCATTATTGTGGATCCTCATACCTTGAGCAAACAAGAATTGGAGAATTTGACGCGTGCCTATACGCGTGCCATTGAACCTATTATCGGACCGGAAAAAGATATCCCGGCTCCGGATGTGTACACCACGCCTGAAATCATGGCCTGGGTGGCGGATGAATATTCCATGTTGCATCGCCGAAATCTTATCGGCGTAGTCACCGGAAAACCTCTCTGTCTCGGAGGATCTGAAGGCCGCGGTGAAGCAACCTCTCAAGGAGGCGTGTACGTGCTTACGGAAATGATGAAAAAGAATGGAATGAAGCCCGAAACCACTCGTGTGGTGGTGCAAGGGTTCGGGAATGCAGGTGCGAATCTGGCGAAATTACTCGATCGTGCCGGGTTCAAAGTGGTTGGCGTTTCCGATTCTCGTGGAGGGTTGGCGTGCGCCGAAGGCATTGCCGTGGAAGAAGTCCTTGCTTACAAAGAAGCCAAAGGAACCCTTGAAGGTTGTGCCAAAACCGCGAAAGGCTCCTGCAAATACATCACGAATGAAGAGCTCCTTGAACTCGACTGCGATGTTCTTTCCTTGGCTGCCATTGAAAATCAAGTTACGAAAGACAATGCGCCTCGGCTCAAATGCAAATTGATTCTTGAGTTGGCGAATGGCCCCACCACGCCGGAAGCGGATGAAATTTTAACCCAACGTGGAATCCCCGTGATCCCGGATATTCTCGCGAATGCCGGAGGCGTGACCGTGAGTTACTTTGAATGGGTCCAAAATCAAATGGCCCTTTATTGGTCTGCGGAAGAAGTTCAAAAACGACTCCAGGACATCATGATCCCTTCCACCCGTGCGGTGGTTGAGACCGCGGATGCCTACAAATGCACGCTTCGTGAAGCCGCGTTCATTGTGGCCATCAAGAGAATTGCGGATGCTATGAAGGCGAGAGGTTGGTAACACTCACGAAGCGAAGCGGAGTGAGCTTTCCCCTCCCCGTATTCTCTTCGTCTCGAACCATACATCCATGCAAATGTAAAAAGCCCTTCGAAAGAGGGGCTTTTTTAAGCGACACGCTCGACTCAAAGGATGCGAGGGATTTGATGGATTAAGAGGGCCGAGAAGATGTTTCCGGGGCCTCTTCTTGCACAGTAATGTTATGTTGTTCGGCCAACGCAACCTTGACGGCTGCGACCAATTTTTGATTTTGAATATCCTCTTCGCGTGAATGCTTCGAAAGCGTACCATTAAATTCCCGCGAGGTAATGAAAATTTGGGCTGCTTCTTCTGCTTTTATTGCATCCAATCCATCTAATAAAGAACTTGATGTAGAACTGCTTATCCCATCATCACCCCTTATACAACTTAAAGCCACTGCCCACATTCTCTTCTTGCTCTCCCCTTTTTTAATAGCCTCGGCCATGAGCGCGGCGATGTGGGTCACCCCAGCTTCAAGACGACCGGGTTCATCTAATTTTAAGGCTTGAGTGATTTGTATATTTTCTCTTTTTAAATGTTCTGCTTCTTGAGTCGCCTTCGCGCCTCTACTCTGTTCCAATACATCAATCCAAGCCATGCCAGGGTATCCTGCTCGGGCATGCAATCTGCGCGTAGCCTGATCTTTTGCATCAAGGAAAAAGTTTAACGCGTCTGTGGAGCGCAAAAAAGTACTTACCGGTATCGAATTATCAATTCGTTTTCTTACCCCTTCCCGAACCTCTAAAAAAGCCCTTCGGGCCGCACTTGAAGACGGAGCAAATAGCTGATCTTGCGCCCACTCGATTGCACCACAAACTTCTTGCGAAATTTTCCCAGAAGCTCGTTGAACCAGAGCCAATGCATTCCCTCGATCGAGAGTTGGAGGTTGGGAAGACTCAGGGGTTTGTTCTGCCATGTTTTACGTTGCTAGTGAATAAAAATTTCTATAAATTGGCTTTTGTGAGGCTAATTTGGGTGGGGCTCAAAATAAACTACTTTAATTCTTTTTGTCAAATTCATTTATGAAATATATCTATGCGTTTGCAGAGGGATCGGCAAAAATGAAGGACCTTTTGGGTGGAAAGGGTGCGAATTTGGCGGAAATGACTAATCTTGGTTTGCCGGTGCCGCCGGGTTTTACGATCACGACTGAAACGTGCAATTATTTTTTGCAAAATAAAGGGTACCCGGATGGATTTTCAGAAGAATTGAAGGAAAAATTGGCGGAATTGGAGACGAACATGAAAAAAAATCTGGGAGATGTTGAAAATCCGTTGTTGGTTTCGGTACGATCCGGAGCGAAATTTTCCATGCCCGGAATGATGGACACGATTCTCAATCTCGGGCTGAATGATCAGACCGTGCAAGGATTGATTCGCAAAACCGGAAATGAACGTTTTTGCTATGACGCGTACCGCCGTTTCACGCAGATGTTTGGGGATGTGGTATTGGGAGTGGAACATGAATTATTTGAAGAAGCGCTCGCGCTTTTAAAAGAAGAACGTGGGGTCAATCTCGACACCGAACTTTCCGCACAAGATTTAAAAGGACTTGTTGCGACTTATAAAGGCATCATCAAAGAACAAACCAAAGAGCCTTTTCCCGAAGACCCGGCTCAACAATTGCAACTCGCGATTGAGGCGGTTTTTCACTCGTGGGACAACAAACGGGCGTGCACGTATCGCGCGTTGCATGGGATTCCGCACAACATTGGAACTGCGGTCAATATTCAATCCATGGTGTTTGGAAATATGGGAGAGGATTCCGGAACCGGGGTCGCTTTCACGCGCAGTCCGTCCAATGGAGACAAGGTTTTTTATGGAGAATATTTGATGAATGCGCAAGGAGAAGACGTGGTGGCCGGGATTCGCACACCGCAACACATTGAAGAGCTCAAAAAAAATCATCCTGCGCTTTATAATGAATTATTTGAAATCAAGGAACAGCTTGAAAAACATTATCGCGACATGCAGGATCTTGAATTCACAATTGAAAAAGGGCGGTTATTCATTTTGCAAACGCGTAATGGAAAACGCACCGCGCATGCGGCGGTGAAAATTGCGGTGGACATGGTCGGGGAAGGGTTGATCACAAAAAAAGAAGCGCTCATGCGCGTGGAACCGAATCAATTGAAACAATTGTTGCACCCGTCGATTGATCCAAAAGCGAAATTTATAGTTTTAACCAAGGGGTTGCCGGCGTCCCCCGGGGCAGCCACGGGAAAAGTTGTTTTTACCGCGGATGAAGCGCACGAATGGGCCGGAAATGGTGAAAAAGTGATTTTGGTTCGAAAGGAAACGAGTCCGGAAGACATTCATGGCATGTTTGCGGCACAAGGAATTCTCACCTCCACCGGAGGGAATACAAGCCATGCGGCGGTGGTGTGTCGCGGCATGGGAAAATGCTGTGTGGCCGGAGCCGGAGAAGTGATTGTGAATCGAAAAGAAAAGAAGTTTTCCGTGGGAGATGTGGTGGTAAAAGAAGGCGATATCATTACGTTGAACGGGACCGTCGGAGAAGTGATTGTGGGGGAAGTGGCCATGACCGAACCAGCGCTTTCGGGTTCCTTTGGCACGCTCATGCAATGGGCGGATGAAGTGCGCACGCTCAAGATTCGCACGAATGCGGACACACCATTGGATTCAAAAGTGGCTCGCGATTTTGGGGCCGAAGGGATCGGGCTTTGCCGCACGGAGCACATGTTTTTTGGCGAAGACCGAATCGCGGTGATGAGAGAAATGATTTTATCCAAAGACAATCCCGAAACCCGCGGCAAAGCCCTGGCCAAACTTTTGCCCATTCAAAAACAAGATTTTATTGAAATTTTTACAGCCATGGATGGCTATCCGGTCACGGTTCGTTTGCTTGATCCCCCGCTTCATGAATTTCTCCCCAACTCCGAACAACACTCCAAGACTGAAGCGCTTGCGCAAGAGCTCGGGACTACGTTTGAGCAACTTAGAAACGTGATTGAAAATTTACATGAAGTGAACCCCATGCTCGGCCACCGCGGGTGCCGCCTCGGGATCACTTATCCCGAACTTTATGGCATGCAAGTCCGCGCCATTCTGCTGGCTGCGATCGAATGCCACACACAAGGCGTTAAGGTTTTTCCCGAGATCGAAGTCCCTCTCGTTGGCGATGTTCGCGAATTGATTGAAGTTAAAAAAACGATTCAAATCATCGTTGACGAACTTAAAGATCAAATTCAATTTAAATATAAAATCGGGACCATGATCGAGTTGCCACGCGCGTGTCTCACGGCCAATGAAATTGCGAAAGAAGCGGAATTTTTCTCATTTGGAACCAATGACCTCACTCAAATGACGTATGGATTCAGTCGCGATGATGTGGGGCACTTTTTGCCTTATTATTTGGAATCCGGACTCTTAGCCGAAGACCCGACCGCCACGATTGACCGCGCCGGGGTTGGCGAACTCATGAAACTTTGCGTGAAGTTGGGCCGCACTACTAAACCCGACCTCGAAATTGGGATCTGCGGCGAACATGGCGGAGACCCGCGCACCGTAGAATTTTGTCATGAAATCGGACTCAACTATGTGAGTTGTTCTCCGTATCGTGTGCCGTTGGCAAGGCTCGCGGCGGCACAGGCGGCGATTCGATGACACTTTAGGCAATCGGGAAGGAAGAATTTTTGTTCGCATGGGAGTCGGACACTCGGATCATGATTCTCGTGTCCTCTTCCTTAAAAATGCTCACAAAAATTTTCCTCTCCCTCTTGCCTCAGAATATCCTCACCTCACCACAAACGTCGTGGCTCCCAGCCACGCCAAATTAAAAGCCGCGCGTTGCGTTTTGGCGTACAACGGACTCTCGATGATCATGCCCATGAGCTCCTGTGGATTGAGAGAGATAAGCGACACCCGATTTTCGTAAATGTTGATTTCGTATTCAAACGGGAATTGATCCGGGTTGATGAAAAAAATTTCCACCAATTCCGTATCAAAATTTTTGGGATAATATTTTTTCAAATGATTCAATCCCGACTTGGACAACGGAGAAAGCATGCGTGTTTTGATCCGTTTTTCAATTTTCCGTCGCGCGTATTCTTTTAAATAACTTTCTGAAATAATAAGAGGAATTTTGGCCAAATTGGTATACCCCACCATTTCTTTTTGAGCGCTCAGCGTGTCTTCAAAAATATTTTTAACCCCTTCCGCGCCTTCGTAATATTGGATCTTAGGCTTGTACGCGAGCGAATTGGTCATGGACAACAATTCGGGAAGGATGCGACGCGCCTGCTTTAATTTTTCCTCCTGCTGTTGCACTAAGATCTTGGGACTTTCCACGGCAAAACATTGAATCCCGTTTTTATTGAATCGACTGACCAATCCTTTTTGCACCAAATCTTCGAGGATTTTATAACTATTGACTCTGTGCACCTTAGCTTTTTTAGCAATCGCACTCACAAAAGTGCCGCCCAATTCCAACACCGCGAGGTAGATGCGAGCCTCTTCATCTTTGAGTCCCAAATCTTGCAATTCGGTCAAAAGCATACATGTTGTAGTAAAATTACTACAGCCAGTTTAGCACATAAAAATGCCTATTTTCAAGATTAAATTTTGCAAATTTAGTTTTTGATTATTTTTGGTAGTATTGACTTTATTACAATTCATTATAAAATTGCGTCTTGAATTTATTTTAAAAAAATCATTATGAAAATCTGCACCCAATGCCATCAATCTTTTTCTCCGGCCCCGGCGGAAATTGAATTCCTGAAAAGGATCAACCTGCCCCTTCCCACTCTTTGCCCAACCTGCCGTCGTCAGGGGCGCTTTGCATGGCGCAACGATCGGACTCTCTATCATCGCACTTGTTCTCTTACGGGGAGACAAATTATTTCCATTTATTCTCCGCATTCTCCTTACAAGGTCTATGACCAAAACGAATGGCACACAGACAAATGGGATGCCATGGAATATGGACGCGACTTTGATTTCAATCGACCTTTTTTCGAACAATTCAATGAGCTCATGCTCGACACCCCAAAAACTTCCATGTTCTCTTCCCGCAATGAAAACAGTGATTACACCAATGGCGCGCAACAGGACAAAAATTGCTACATGATTTTTGTGAGCGATCACAATCAGGATTGCTACTACTCGTATGCCATCGACAGTTGCACGGATTGCACCGAGTGTCTCAATTGTTATCGAAGTACTTTATGTATGGAATGCGTGGATTGCTCCAGTTCCTACAACTTGGTTTATTGCGAAAAAACGCACAACTCCCGCGACAGCTACCTTCTTTACGATTGCAAAAATTGTGAAAATTGTTTTGCGTGTTTTGGATTGCGCGCGAAAAAATATTGCATCCTCAACCAACAATATTCCCAAGTCGATTATGAACAAAAAATTAAAAAATTCGACCTGGGCAGTCATCAATTCATGCAACTCATGCGCGAGGATGTGAAACGCCGCCGCCAAGCCCAACAAATTCATCAATATTATGATGGAAACAACAACGACCATGTCACCGGCGATCATATTGTGAATTGCAAAAATTGCATCGAATGTTACGACAGCGGCACTCTCGAAGATTGTGGGTATCTTATTTTTAGCTTCAATTCCAAAGATTGTTTTGATGGGCATGTGGTGGTGGACCATTGCGAGCTTTGCTATGGAACGCTCGGAACCATCAACCAATACAACACTCAATTTACCTTCATGAGTTTTTACTCCAAAAATTCCATGTACTTGGATCACAGTCAGTACTGCCAAGATTGTTTTGGATGCAGTGCCTTAAAACGCGCTCAATATTGCATTCTCAATAAACAATATTCCAAAGAAGCGTATGAAAAAATGCGCGATCGCATCATTGCTCACATGAAAAAAACCGGAGAATGGGGCATGCCGTTGCCCCCGGCGCTCTCTCCGTTTGGCTACAATGAAACCGTGGCGCAGGAATATTTCCCCTTGGACCAAAAAGAGGCGCTTAAAAACGGATGGAAATGGAACGAAGAAGAAAAACAAAGTCGGGCGGTGTATCAAGGTCCGCAACTTTCCATGCCGGATCATATTCGACAAACCCCCAAAGAAATCACGGAAAAAGTTTTTCAATGCGAAACGTGTAAAAAACCGTACAAAATCATCCCGCAAGAAATTCGATTGTACCAGGCCCATGGACTGCCGCTTTATCATCAATGTTTTGACGATCGACATCTTGCTCGCATCCGCCAACGCAACCCGCGCCAACTCTGGAAACGCCATTGCCAAAAATGTAAAAAACCGGTGGAGACCACGTACGCGCCAACCCGTCCGGAAATCATTTATTGCGAAGAATGCTATTTAAATTCCGTGTACTAGGATTTAGTCTCCCCACCCGAGTCGATCTCGTAGCATTCGATAATATTTGGTATTCACAATCCTCGCAAACACAAAATGGCGAGAGGAACGGCGAATTTTGATTTGATCTCCGTATTCAAGGCGAGTTGTGATTTGGCCATCAATGGTTAAAGCCACAAACGTATCTCTGTATTTGCGTTGAGTCTGAACCGTGAGAGTGAGCTGTCGGCTGTTGGGGACCACGATCGGACGAATAGAAAGAGTGGCCGGACAAATCGGAGTGATGATGAGTGCGTTCAATCGAGGGTGCACGATCGGTCCTCCGGCAGACAATGAATGCCCGGTCGATCCCGTGGGTGTGGCCACAATCACTCCATCGGTTTTGAAATGAATCATGCGGCGCTGGTTGATTTCTGCGTCGAGTTCGATGAGCCGTGCAAAACTTCCTTGATTGATGACCGCTTCATTCAAGGCCAAAAAGGTTTCGTGTTTTTCTCCATTCCGATACACGGTCACACGCAAAAGATCTCGATCGTCCAAGACGTATTTTTTATTTAAAACTTTCTGAACCGCGGCCACCGCTTTACTCGTATCTTGAAGGTCGGTTAAAAATCCCACATTCCCGAAATTAATTCCAAAAATGGGAACGGTTTTATCCGAGGTGTAGCGCGCCAATTTGAGGATGGTTCCATCCCCTCCCAAGGAAATAACCAAATCCGCCTCTCGCATGATGTTGGCCGGAGAGGTTTCGGTTTTTTTGAGGTAAATGGCGGCGTTTTTTTGGTAAAGTATTTCGATTTTTTTCTGCTTCAATAAGCGTTCAATTTTTTTCAAAATCGTCAAACCGGGGCGCTCCAGGTGCGCATTGGTGACAAGGCCGACGACTTTAACGGTGCTGGGTTTTTTCATGAGAAAATTATATAGATTGCCGGAGGAAAAGGCTATGGTTCTTCGCTATGCCGAGCGTAAGGGCTCACTGAATTTGCGCGTAGTGTATTGGATGGCCAAAAATAAAAATGGCTTATTTAAGCCAAAGATTGAGACAAAAAGTGTGCCCGGGCACAAGTATTTTTCTCAATAGGCACTTCACTTCGCTACGTGCCCATTAAAAACTTTCAGCATTTTTTTTGCGCTATCTTCCCATTGAAATTTTTTCGCTTGAATAAATCCTTTTTCAATTAAATCATGTGCAAGGCCGGGATCGGAAAGAATTTGATCCATGGCTTTTGCGATTTCATCCACCGAATACGGGTTCACTTGAAGTGCGGCTTCGCCCACAACCTCAGGCAACGATGATCGATCCGATGTGATGACCGGACAACCGCACGCCATGGCTTCGAGCGGTGGCATTCCAAACCCTTCGTACAACGACGGGTAAGCAAATAATTTAGCCTTGTTGTAGAGTGCAACAACCTCTTCCCCTTCCACATACCCAATGAAATGCACTCGATCCTTGGCGATTTTCGCTCGTTCCAAAAGCACATCCCATTTCCATCCTTTTTCGCCCACAATCACCAAATGTACGTTGGGGTGGCGGTCACTGATTTTAGCATACGCTTCAATGAGTCGGTCGAAATTTTTTCGCGGAGAAAGGGTGCCCACGCCCAAAATAAACTGCTCCGGGACGTTGAATTTTTCACAAATAGCCCCTGTCTCATTGAGTTGCAAAGGATGAAAAATTTTACTCACTCCGCACGGCACAACCTCGATTTTTTCTCGAGCAACATCAAACTCGCGCTCCACATCTTTTTCCGTATTGTTCGACACCGTGAAAATCGTATGCGCTTTTTTGACCGCGCGCGGAACCGTGAATCGCTCGAGGAGAACGGCTTTTTTATTGTGTGTGAGAGGGAATAAAAAGGCGATGAGATCGTGAATTGTGATCATGCTCACAATCGTTTTGGGTAAAAAGGCGGGGATGATGTAACTGGTAGGAGCCCAAAAAAGAGTGGGGGGATTTTTCTTAAGATCGCGCAACACCGCGAAATGCCAAAATAAACCGCGACGAGAAATCACGCGCTGTGTGGCGTTTTCGTATTTATCAAACTTTGGATTGTGAGTTTGCGTATAAAGAATGTAGGAATTTTTTGTGTCGTTTTTTAGGAGATTTTTCACCATCACAAACGTGTACCAACCTTTCCCGGTTTTTTGACCTGTGGCTTCGCGAATGTCGATGGCGATGCGCATGAGTCCAAAATAGCATATTTTTAAAAATTTCAGTCATATTTTTGTTTTCCTCGCTTGTTTTTTCCGAACCTCCATAGTATGCTCGGAATGGCTTTCTTCTAACCCTTTCGTTATGTCTTTCAATCGATTTAAAACCGCTTTGGCCAGCCTTGAAGTCACTCGCAAATGGGTGCTCTTGAGCAGTGCCGTGATCGCGGTGAGTTCTTTTCTTCCTTGGTATAAAGATTTGGATGCATTTGGGGCCGGGGACCTTTATTTGGGTGTTTCCGGACCGTTGTTTCTTGTGGGGCTTATGGTGTTGGGGACCTCCCTCCTTATTGGGGCTTGGATTGTTCTCCCCGCGTTGGGAAAACGACTCCCCCGCTTTCCTTTCAAAGAAAGTGAAATGTTTATGTTTTTGGGAGTGCAAGATTTACTATTTCTTTTTGTTGCAAATTCTGTTTTTTTCCATCCCAAATTCGGACTGAATGTTTTACAAAAAGAAACCGGTTTTGGAATGATTGTTGCTTTTATCGGGGTGTTTTTACTCTTATGGAGTGGATACAATTTACATCGAAAAGAAAAACATTATGAGATCCCCAGAGAAGGGCGCGTACCGGAACCGTTGATCAAATTCCCGGAACCGAAACAAGAACCGCGAGTCCAGCAAGAACGACCCACGGGTCCGTATTTGGGAAATTCTCCCGTGATTTCCAGACCCGGAATCAATCGCCCTTTGCATTTTGGCACCGCCAAACATGACCCCTCAAATCCGAGCGGATTCCATCGTGAAACGCCAAAACCGACGGTTGCTCCGCGTGAAACTTCCACAACTGAGTCCTCCGGGCCACAACCTCTCCGAATGGATCTTTAGAAATTTTAGATTTTAAATTCAAGACATTATGATTCCTCCCGTAAAAAATCTGACCGGTCTGGCCTCGAGTATTGTTTTTTATTGTAAAGATTGCCATAAAGTCGCGGAAGTAAAACGTATTGGCAAACGTTACGCGTACACGTGTTCCGCGTGCGGGACTAAAAATGTGGCGTTTGGAACGGTTCGCAGTATTTCACAATATTTTGGAGTGGAAGAACCTGTTGTAGCAGGCACCCCGGTCGCTCCTGCCGAAACCTCAAATGTGGCTCCGGCTGTAGCGGCTCAACCCACCCCGGAGATTGTGAAATCCTAGTGGAAATTAAAATAAAATCGTTGCGAGATCTTGTCTGGTTCATTTTTTTGTTAAAATTTTTTAATAATCATTGTGCTATAACGGAGTTGAAGTTTTTCGAAAAATTTTCCCTCCCAAAAAAATCTATTGACGGTGAGTTTTTACTCACCTATAGTGAGTACGTGCTCACCTTTATCCATAATCTTTATATTTATGACGAACGACGATAAGAAAAAAGCCATTGAGCTCGCTTTGGCTCAAATTGAAAAAAACTTTGGCAAAGGATCAATTATGCGTATGGGGGAAACCAAGGCGGTTGAAATTGAAACCATTCCAACCGGCTCTCTTTCTTTAGACCTTGCTTTGGGTGGAGGCATCCCAAAAGGTCGTGTTGTGGAGATTTACGGACCTGAATCTTCGGGAAAAACCACCCTCGCGCTCCATGTGATTGCCGAAGCGCAAAAACAAGGAGGGCAAGCCGCATTCATCGATGCGGAACATGCTCTCGATCCCCTTTATGCTCAAAAAATCGGGGTTGATCTCAAAAACTTACTCATTTCTCAACCTGATAACGGAGAACAAGCGCTTGAAATCACCGAAACACTCGTACGATCCAATGCCGTCGATATCATCGTCGTGGATTCCGTGGCTGCGCTCACGCCTCGCGCCGAAATTGAGGGAGAAATGGGGGATGCGCACATGGGCTTGCAAGCTCGCCTTATGAGTCAGGCCCTACGCAAACTCACCGCCGCGATCAGTAAATCAAAAGTGTCTGTGATTTTCATCAACCAAATCCGCATGAAAATCGGAGTCATGTATGGAAATCCGGAAACCACGCCTGGAGGAAATGCCCTTAAATTTTATGCGTCGGTACGCATGGACATTCGCCGCGTGAGCCAAATCGAAGGATCCACGGAACAAGGAAAAGAACTCACCGGCAATCATGTGCGTGTAAAAATCGTAAAAAACAAGATTGCACCTCCTTTCAAAACCGCGGAATTCGACATCATGTATTCCACCGGAATTTCCACCAGCGGGGACCTATTGGATTTGGGCGCGACCTATGAATTCGTGCACCGCTCCGGAGCGTTTTACACGTACGGAGAACTCAAATTGGGCCAAGGCCGGGAAAATGCTAAAAAATTCCTTGAGGAAAACCCAAAAGTCATGAAGGAACTTGATAAAAGCATTCGAGGGAAGGTCAAAGCAATGGTGGCTTAACACACCCGCAGTCCCGCAACGCGGGACGGAGGGTCGCATTTTTCCCCGCATTTCCGACTCGTATTTTCACATTTCTTCTTTCTTCTTTTTGAATCTATGAATTCCGATCCATTAAATCCAAAACATGCGATTCTTTTGACTGAATATTCGTTAAGACTTCTCTCTCGACGATCGTATACCATGTATGAAATGGAGAAAAAACTTCGACAACGATTTAAGAAATTTTTTAACCCTGGGGAGGGTATAAAGACGGGAGTTGAGGGGGCGGAGCTCGGGCAAGATCCCGTTCCCTCTATTCTCTCCCGATTGCAAACATTGGGCTACCTCAATGACCCTCAATTTTGTGAACGTTGGGTGGAAGAACGTTGCCGATTACGTCCTCGAGGAAAATATGCCCTTACTCAAGAATTGCGCAAAAAAGGGATTCCTAAAGAAGTCTTGGATTCTTATTGGGAGGGCCGAGAAAAATCAAACAATGTACTGGATGAATTGCCTCTGGCTTCCCGCCTTATTGAAAAAAAACGCTCGCTTTTGGAAAAACGTTACGAACCTTATCAAGTAAAACAAAAGCTTTCTTTTTATCTCGCATCACGCGGATTTTCTCCTGATACCATCCATCGAGCGCTTGACAAAACAATCAGCTCCCGTTAATTTATATTTAGATCATGCAGGATTTCAATTTATCCTGCGGATTTTTTCGTACCTTATCTTTTTATTTTCTTCCTATGCAATCTCAATTCCTCGCCGCCATCAATGAGCTGTGCGAAAGCAAAAATCTTCCCAAAGATGTCATTATCGAAACCGTAAAGGCTGCCTTGCGCGCCGCATATCGCAAGGACTATGGAACCCGCGAACAAAATATTGATGTTGAGCTCACGGATTCGGGAAATTTTGCCACGATTTACATCATTAAAGAGGTGGTAAAAAAAGTCGAAGACGATGAGATTGAAATCACGGTTAAGGATGCCAAGGCTTATAAAAAAGACGCCAAAGTTGGCGATCAAATTCGAATCGATGTGACCCCGGCAAGCTATGGCCGTATCGCGGCCCAATCCGCCAAACAGGTCATTCTTCAACGCCTGCAAGAAGCCGAGCGCGACATGATGTACGAAGCGTTTAAGGATCGTGAAAACGAACTTATCAATGCGCTCATCCATCGCGTCGAAGATCGCAACGTGTATGTGGATCTTGGAAACATCACGACGTTTCTTCCGTATGACCAACAAATGCCGAATGAACGCTACTACGGCGGACAACGAATCAAACTTTATCTCGACAAAGTCATCAAAACCACCAAAGGCCCTCAACTGCTCATTTCCCGAACGCACCCCAATTTGGTGCGAAAACTCATGGAGCTTGAAATCCCCGAGATTCGTGAAGGAGTAGTGGAAGTCAAAGGCGTTTCTCGCGAACCCGGGATCCGTTGCAAAGTGGCCGTGAGCTCCAAAGATAAAAAAGTGGACCCGATCGGCGCTTGTGTGGGTCAAAAAGGCGTGCGCGTCACCGCGGTTATGGACGAACTCAACGGCGAACGCATCGACATCATCGAATTCTGCGAAGAACCTTCTAAATTCATTGCCGCAGCCCTTTCTCCGGCCAAAATCACGCATATCAAATTGGACCAAAACGCCAAACGCGCGAGTGTTTTTGTGGCACAGGATCAACGTCCTCTCGCCATTGGGAAAAACGGCCAAAATGTAAGACTTGCTTCACAACTTACGGGTTGGGAAATCGATATTTTAGATGCTGTGGCCTTGAGTGAAACGGATAAAGCCGCTCCTGCACCGGGACGCAACGGCACCGCAGTTGAAAGCGCCAAGACTCCTGCCGGCGAACCCGTTGTAGTTGGGCCCAAAGTGCTTAAAATCACAGACCTCGAAGGCATTTCCCCTGAAATCGTTGAAAAACTGGCAGCGGTTAACCTTATTGAGCTCGAACAAATCAAGGGCTTGTCTGTCAAAGACTTCATGTCCATCGAAGGGATCAATGAAGAGGTGGCGAACATCTTGGTGGAAGAACTCAAAAAGGTGAAATAATACCAATTCACAACAAAAAGCCTCTCAAGTAGAAGTTTTTTGTATGATTTCCCAATCTTATTTGTGCTTTTTCAAGTCGACTTGCTCCGATTTATATTAATTTTGTAATACAAATTACGATAGCCTGTTTTTGCTTATTAGGATATTATGTTGCGCCAGATTGACAATTAATCATTAAATGTCAAAATTAATTCTTTTATCTTTTTAATTTACTCAGCCATGAAATTGCTTAAATCGTTATTTTTCACTTCCCTTTTTCTGGGATCTTTTTTTGTGTTTGGGTTTGCGCAGGCCAAAGCCCTTACTTACTACGTCGACAACTCATCGACGAGAGAATATGATCCTTTCAATTTAGGGGAAGAATCCGAAATTGTTTTCCACCCAAACTGGGGATCTGCGGAAAAACCTTATAAAAACATTGATGATGTCCTTACTCGATTCTTGGATCGCCAAGACTATGAGCTTGCTTCTTATTTTGATTCGGGACTAGACATCCGCGTATGCGGTACCGGCACTTATGGTCTTCTGGTTAAATATAACTCCGAACATCTTTCCTCTACCGAGATGGAGCATAGTTCCTCTATCTTGTTTAACATCCTTCCGTGGACCGGCCCTCTGTCCCCTTGCGGAAGAACCAATAACATCCAAGCTTCTATTACTATTCCCGACAACGATGCTTCCTTTGCTTGGATTACCCTAAAAGGATTCAATTTTCTAGCTGGTTCTGGGATCAGGATTCAAGATGATGCCAATCAGATTTCAATCCAAAACAATACTTTTAGTGGAAGTACTTCTATCCAAGTTCCGTCCCCATCTTCCGGCTATTATGTTTCGGAAGGTGGAGGGGTCTATATCGAAAACAATACTTTTTCCACCACGGCGCCCGCAGCCATTTCCATTGATTATGTTCCAACTCGGATAATAAACAATGTTTTCAATAATGGGAAAGTCGCATTGAATTTCAACACTCTTAGTTCCTCTTTTTCCGGGAATACTTTTAACGGCGGTTCCATTTCATTTAATAATGTCAGCGGTTTCGGAATTGATGATAATCATTTTTTGAGCGGAGCCACGGTAACCCTTCTTAATAACTCTTCTTTTGGGGAAATGTCCGGAAATGAATTTGTGTCCCCCTCTTCCACGTCTTATGTGTTACAAGTTAAGGAAGGTTCCACTATTTTTACGTTAGAAAATAATACATTTAGAGCTCCTAATGGCGCTTTTTTTGACGCGGATTCGGCGATTTACGAGATTTCAAATAATAATTTTTCTTCAGGCTTGGGAATGCCGGGAGGTACCGGGATTTTCATCGAATCGGAAAATAAAGCCGGAGATATTACTTCTAGCGGTTTGGTTGTTTTTTCTTCAAATATTTTTGTCCTTTATGAAGATGCCGTAAACCTTGCATCCTCCATTCAAAGAGTCGAAGACAATCAATTCCAGGGCTGTGAAGATGGTTATCATTTAGGAACCGATGACGCCAATTTAGTGTCGGTAAGCGGTGATATTTTTAGTGGGGTGGATTATCCGTTCCATGTCGTGCTCGGGACATTGGCGCTTTCCGCGGTTGAACTTGACGCCATCGAGGCAACCGGTGGTATTGCGGTCTTTCTTCTTGAAAATGGCGCATCTGTTAAAACCATTCAAAATGCACATGCCACGGGATTTGACATTGGGGTTTTAAGTCGCCAACTCACTACACCGCTTTTGGTTTCCGGAAATGATTTCAATAATATTTACACCGGAGTTCTTGTTGAATCCAAGCCCGGAGAATACATAGGAATTCAATCCGGAGAAATGGCCGAATCAGGAACTACCGCCCTTGTTCAAATCTGGAGCAACCACTTTACCAATGATGAAGAAATGGATGATTATGACACCCTTGGAATTGCCGGAGCTTCGTCTAATTTAGATATTTTCTACAATGTTTTTTCCGGTTTCAACCAAATTGTTTCCGCTTATGACAGCTATATTGATAAAATTACATTTAATGAATATGAAGGCTCTGATTTTTATATTGAAAAGCCTGCCATTCATCTTGTTTTAGTCGAAGGCAATTCTTCTCATAATCCGGTTCTTTATGCCAACAACCATTCCCATTCCAAATATCCTTATGAACTTTATTTAGACAACTCTGTTTTTGGCTCTTCCGTTTATGATATCCACCATATTAAAATTAAAGTGGCCCAAGAAACTCTTTCTTCAAGCGAAGCCGATATTTACGCTCAAAATGACAGTTCTTTTTCGGGGACATTTAGCATTCAAACAGAGGAAGTTTCACTGAATGGCCCCAGGGGTATCGTCAGTGTAGGACAAGGTACGGATTTAGACATCCAAGGGACTCAATTCAATAATTCACTTTACGGCATTTCTTTCACCGATGAATCCGGAGGATCCTATTCAGCCGATATCAATATCAATGATTCCCGGTTTTTAAATTGCCAAAACGCCATTTACGGATTGGGTACAGGGGACAGCCTTATTATAAACAGTATAAGTAATAATATTTTTAATGAGGTCAATTTCCCTATTTATTTGGACGGGATGGCGTCCATCAATACTATTTCCAAAAACACCATTGGGGAAGCAGGGATGGGGATGACGTTTATGAACAGTACGTTGGATGGTTCTATTTTCAGTAATAAACTCACCAATACTTCTCTCACAGGAATTTCTTTTTCCGGATCGACTCTGAATGGAAATATTTACGGGAATACTCTTTCGGGAAGCGCAAACGGGATTTATCTTGAAGGGAACACTTTGGGTGGTTCTATTTTCAACAATGTCATCACTCATACTTCGGGATCCGGGGTGGCTTTTGACGGAAACTATCTTGGAAAGCCTGAATTTTACATTTTAAACAACAGCTTTGACCAAAACGTTCACGATTTATCATTCCTCAATGGGGACACTGCGGCCAAAACCATGATTTACAATAATTTATTTTCTTTTTCCGTCGATGGGCCGATTACGGCTGAAGACAACAGCCTCGACAATGCTTGGGTTGACTCCAACCTATTCCAAATTTCCACTGAAACGCAGCCTGTGGCCGATTTAAATGGGACTTCTTACTCTCTGAATGCCTTCAATAATCACATGAGCACAATCATGGAAGAAACCCCGGATAATTTTTACGACTGGCTTCATTCTTCTCCTTACTACAATGCAACGGGAGGAAATTACAACTTAAAACCTGCTTCCTTTGCCGTGGATGCCGGAGATGATTTTGGAATCGTTTCCGCCGATATTTCCGGAGCGGCTCGTGTTTCAGGCGGAGGAATGGATTTGGGAGCTTTCGAGTTTATTGTTTCCAGCGATACGGACGGCGATAAATTATGGGATGAATCCGAGGAATCCTGGGGCGCCGATCCTTCTGTTGCGGATAGCGATGAAGATGGACTGGCTGATGGAGAAGAAACGACGCTTTATCGCACCAGCCCGGTGGAGGCGGACAGTGATGCAGATGCTGCTTCCGATGGCGATGAAATTATGGCCGGGAGCGATCCTTTGAATTCTTCGAGTACGCCAATTTATGATGATACGGACGGCGATGGACTCTACGATTATGAAGAAACAGGGGAATATGGCACAGATCCCAATGATTCCGACAGCGATGATGATGGATTAAATGACGGAGAAGAAGTAAACGGGACGCGCGGGTATGTCACGGATCCTCTGTTGGCGGATACGGATTCAGACACACTGAATGATGGAGAGGAATACGAGCATGGGACGAATCCTACCGACCCCGATTCCGATGACGATAGCGTCAATGACGGCCTTGATCTCTGCCTTTCAACCCCCATCGGGGAAGCGGTCAACTCCGTGGGTTGCGCGGCCTCGGAACGAGATTCCGATGGCGATGGCGTTTATGATGATGCCGATGCCTTCCCGAGTGATTCTACCGAATGGGCTGATGCCGATAACGACGGCATGGGCGATAATGCCGATGCCTGCGATGCCACCCCTTCCGGTTCAACCATTGATTCAAATGGTTGCGCGGCTTCGGAACGAGATACAGATAATGATGGTGTGAATGATAGCTTTGACCTGTGCCCTGCAACCCCTGTGGGGGCTGAGGTTAATAGCGTAGGTTGCTCTACTTCGGAACGAGATTCCGATGGAGATGGCGTTTATGATGATGCCGATGCCTTCCCGAGTGATTCTACCGAATGGGCTGATGCCGATAACGACGGCATGGGCGATAATGCCGATGCTTGCGATGCCACCCCTTCCGGTTCAACGATTGATTCAAATGGTTGTGCGGCTTCGGAACGAGATACGGATAATGATGGTGTGAATGACAGCTTTGATCTCTGTCCTGCAACCCCAACCGGTGTAGCGGTTAATAGCGTTGGTTGCGCGGCTTCCGAACGTGATACGGACGGCGATGGCGTTAATGACGATACCGACGTGTTCCCGAGTGATTCTACCGAATGGGCTGATGCCGATAACGACGGCATGGGAGATAATGCCGATGCTTGCGATGCCACCCCCTCCGGGTCAACGATTGACTCGAATGGTTGCGCGACTTCTGAACTAGATACGGATGGGGATGGGTCTATGGACGATGTCGATGCCTGTCCTACTGTTGCCTTTGTCTCCGGCTATGACACCAACCTTGATGGGTGTACCGATAACTCCGACAACGATGACTTTACGGATGATCTCGATGCCTGTCCCGCCGAAGATTCTCGTGGCTTTGACTCTAATTCCGATGGTTGCATCGACGATACTGACGGCGATGGGGTAAAAGACGATGTCGATCTTTGTCCCGCGACCACCGAGACTACGGGCCTTGATGCCTATGGCTGTTCTGATATGGACCGCCGCACCGATTCCGATGGCGATGGAGTTTATGACGACTCCGATGCCTTCCCGACAGACCCAACCGAATGGAGCGATTCCGATGACGATGGTTATGGCGATAATGAAGCTGACGCCTTCCCGAGTGATGGTTCCGAATGGGCCGATTCCGATGGCGATGGCATGGGCGATAATGCTGATGCTTGCGATGCCACCCCCTCCGGGTCAACAATCGATTCAAGTGGTTGCGCGGCTTCGGAGCGAGATACGGATGGCGATGGAGTTTATGATAGCCTCGATCTCTGCCCTTCCACTCCAACCGGAGAATCTGCGGACGCGAATGGTTGTTCCGCTTCACAACGAGACACCGATGGCGACGGATACATGGATGATGTTGACGTTTGCGTAAGTGAAGACTCCCGTGGCTATGACGACGGGACCGGATGTATTGCCGATACCGATAACGATGGGGTAAAGGACAATGTCGATGTTTGCGCCAGTACTCCAACGGGTGAAACAGCGGACAGCACCGGTTGTTCCGCTTCGCAACGAGACACCGATGGCGATGGAATGGACGATGCTTGGGAAACGCTGTATGGACTTGATCCTTCAAATCCAAGCGATGCAGCCCTCGATGAAGAAGGAGATGGTCTCACCAATCTTAAGGAATACAATTATGAGACTGACCCGACTGCGTTTGATTCTTCGGTGTATTATAGCGATACTGGCGATTTTGGGGTGACGTACGGAACCGGAGCAAATGCGGCCTTAGGTAAAACAGTAACTCCAGATATAACAGCCTATGGCTATCATTCAACCAATTTAGTAGATGGGAATATTTCTTCTCTCGCTTACCCTGCGAGCACTACATTTGATTATGAAATTGATCTGGGCGAAGCCGAACCATTGGAAAGCGTTTTGTTATACTGGGGTTATTTTGGGGGGCCGATTTACATCTCGGATTGGGCGTTAAGCGGGACTTTATCGGATGGAACGGAAGTGATCTTGGCTCAAGCCCCTTTTAGCCCGAATACCTACCAAACATTAGTCATGCTGGATCCCGGATTACAAGGTCTTGAGTTCACCAAACTTGAGATTTTCGCTTCCAGCGATGTCGGAAACTGGATCGGCATGTTTGAATTGTTCGCCTATGAGTTGTAATTGAGGATTGTAAAAAAAATTGATTTAAAAAAGAGGGCCTAATCCAGGGTTCTCTTTTTTAATTAAAATATGTTGTAACTCAATAGATTAAAATCCTTCCTAGGAAGGATTTTACAGATACGATTCCATCCCACGCGATCAAGGTTACATCTTTTGTCAAGGGCCCTGGGTTTCAAAAATCCAATTTTTACGGTATAATATATAGATAACTTAAACCTTATGGCAGATTCTACCCCTCAATCGGCGACGGCAAATGTAACCAATGGAGCCTCGGCAACAACCCCACCGACGGTCGCTGTAACGACCCCAACAATACAACAAATCGCCCCGACTTTTTCGGTCATGCAGCCGTCTCAACCAGCGGCAACACCCTCTGCGATCACCTCAGTCGGAATGTCGTCAAGCGCGGCTGTGGCGCCTCAACCAACGGCGAACTCCTCTGCGGCACAATCAACCGCGGGGACAAGCGCTGTGTCCGACAACCTTTTCAAAATCAATCGAGACCTCAAAGAAAAGGCGGTAAAAGAACAAGCCGCGCGATTTGGATATGGCTACATCGATATTGAAAAAATCCCGATCAATCCGGACCTCGCTTCTGTTTTCTATGAATCCGAGGCAATCAAAGCTCTTTGTATCCCCTTTTTTCGTGTGGGAAAAAAATTACGCGTTGCGCTTTTTGATCCTAAAAAAGAAGAAACCGTTCAGCTGCTCGAAAGCCTCAAACAAAAAGGATATCTCCTTAACATCAATTTGGCTTCGGATGAGGGGATTAAATCCATTATCGATCGTTTGTATGCCGCCACGCGCAAATACGCGGCGCAGGAAATTGTGACGCAAGTTTCCGAAGCTGATATTCAGGCGTATGAAAAAGAAATCCAAAATCTTGGCGAACTCAAAAATAAATTGCAAACCATCACGTCCGAAGAGGCGCTGAATCTCATTAATGTGGGGGCCATTAAAACCGGCGCTTCCGACATCCACATCCAACCCGAAGAGAAAAATGCCATTTTGCGTTTTCGCATTGATGGAGTTTTGCAAAAAATCTTTGAAATGGATCTTAAGATTTTTGCCAACATTACAAACCAACTCAAATACAAATCCGGAATGAAGCTCAACATCACGAATGTTCCGCAAGATGGACGTTTTTATTTCGTGATTAATCAACGAAAAATCGACGTTCGTGTTTCCGCTCTTCCTACAGAATTCGGAGAAACGTTTGTGCTCCGGTTGCTCGACAGCGGGAAAGGATTTTTGGCATTTGATCAATGCGGATTCATTGGGCGAAATCTGGAGCTGATGAACAAGTCGGTGCAAATTTCACACGGCATGATCTTGGCCACCGGGCCCACGGGCTCCGGAAAAACGACCACCTTGTATTCGTTGCTCAATCAATTCAATTCACCACAAGTCAAAATCATCACTCTCGAAGATCCGATCGAATATCACCTCCCCGGAATTTCGCAAAGCCAGATCAATGAAAAACGCGGGTATAATTTTGCCGATGGCTTGCGATCCATTCTTCGACAAGATCCGGACATCGTTATGGTGGGTGAAATCCGTGACCGAGAAACCGCAGAAACTGCCGCCCAAGCGGCATTGACCGGACACATTTTGCTTTCAACTTTACATACCAATAGCGCGATTGAAACCATTCCGCGATTGATCAATATCGGGCTGGTTCCGTTCATGGTGGCGCCCTCGTTGCACATGGTGATTGCTCAACGTTTGGTTCGAAAATTATGCCTCTCTTGTCGCAAAAAAAGTCCGATCACGGAGGTTGAGAGAAAAGAACTCGAAGAGACATGTTCTATGGTTTTAAAACTGCAACCGGGTGCGTCTTGTACCGTTCCCGCCGAGCTTTGGCATGCGGGTGAATGCGATAAATGCAGCCACACGGGCTATTCCGGACAAATGGGAATTCATGAAATTTTAGTCGTGGATGATCCCATTCGCGAACTCATTTTGCAAAATGCGCCCTCAAATGCGATTTTCATGAAAGCGCGTGAGCAGGGCATGACCACGATGCGTGAAGATGGACTCATGAAAGTGATGCAGGAAATCACGACGCTGGAAGAAGTCCAAAGAGTGACGCAGCTGTTGTAATGCTATAAATTATAAATTGTAAGGAAAAGCATTTAACAATCACTCAACATGCCCCTGGAGACAAAACGATCCCACAAAACAGGACGTATTCTTGTTTGTATTGCCTTGATTTACTTTATGGTTCTCCCTGCAATTATTGTATGGTTTTTTAGGCCTACGCACCTCTGGTCCCCAGAAACTTTTTATGAATATACGCAAACTTATTATGTATGGTTTGCTACTGTCCATCCGTGGATCCTTGTTTTGTTCCCATTCCTAATTGTAATCCTCAACTACAATCAGTATATATCCATTTCCTTAAATGCGTTGCTGCTTGTCATTTCACTTTCCGCTGTTTTATCTTTGATTTTTAAAATTTTACTTAAAAAGATTAAAAGATTTGATATCGGATATTCGTGGGCATTCATTCTTTTTCTAATTCTATCAATCCTTTCATCCTTTCTATTCAATCGTTTTACGTATAAATACCCTGCCACGGACTGGTATTCCTGGTCGTTGGACGCGGCCTCAACCAATAATCCGAATTTATGTCTAGAAAAAGTGGAATCCCCTCTTCAAGAAGGCTACAACCAAAATTTATGCTTATTAAATGCGGCCTCCATAAGCGGAAACGTTGAATTTTGCTATAAAACATCGGATAAGGATTGCTTTATGCAATTAAAAGTTATTTCTAATTTTTCAAAAAAAGTTTGTGATAGCGATTATTCTTACCAATGCGTTGATGATGCTTGCGCAAACTCGGCTGACAGCTCATCTTGTTACGAAGACCTTAGGGAAGGTTCCTTCGACTCTCATATAAAAATTCTGGTCAAAGAAACTTCGGATACAAGTTTGTGTGAAATCCTTGCCGACACATCAGGTATTTATGAACCTGACGACTGCTATGCAAGCTTTTTCACGGACAAAGCGATGAAAACTTCCGATCCTTCCTGGTGTGATCAAATCAGTGACGATTCCATCTATAAACCAACTTGTTACGAATATGTAAATAATGCCGACATAAATTAAGTTTTACAATACCTCCCAAACCCCATGTTTTTGACGTAGCCTTTGAGTTCCAAATACGACAACGCGATGGTCATTTCGGAGATGGTGAGTTGCGTTTTTTCCAAAATTTCTTCGTTGGAAATGGGATGTCCGGACACATGTTGCCACACGAGTTTTTGAGCACGGGTGGTGAGTGGCGGTTCGCGTTTTTGGCGAACAGACGAGATCTCGCGTTGCAAAGGCAAAAATGGCTGTTCTCTCAATGCAGCCACCACGTCCTCGGGTGTCCGGACAAGGCGCGCCATATCATTGGCAATAAGATTCAAATTCCCTTTAAACGTTTCACGGAAAAGATCTCCGGGCGCGGCAAAAACATCTCGATTTTGCTCAAACGCAAACTTAGCAGTAATCAGGGCTCCTGATTTTTCCGGTGCCTCAACAATGAGCGTGCCCAACGAAAGTCCGCTGATGATTCGATTCCTCTGCGGGAAATGATGTTTTTGGCCCGGCATATTGGGGGGATATTCACTCACGATTGCCCCGCCTTTTTCAAGGATTTCTTGAGCTAAATCCATGTGTTCGGTTGGGTAAATTTCCGTGATTCCATTGCCCAATACCGCGATGGTTTTCCCATTATTTTTAAGCGTTGCCCGGTGCGCGATGGCATCAATCCCAAACGCCAAACCGCTCACAATGGTAAAGCCATAGCTCACCAATCCTTCCACAAAATAGTCGGTCAAACTTTTTCCATAGGGCGTATAGGCGCGCGTTCCCACGATGGCGATACATGCGCTTTTGAGTAAAAAAAGATCCCCGCGACCATACAATTGTTCCGGAGAATTTCGGATTTCTTTTAATAAAGGAGGGTAATCCGAATCGTTTTTTGGGATGATTGAATAATTCGTCATGCCCACACGCTAGCATGCGGAAGATGAACGATTTGTTAAAATAAAATGAATAAAAATGCGCGGTGATGCGTTTAGCGGGAGGTGCGGAGATTTTGAGGATATTTCCCATCCAAAAAGGGGATCATGATCCCCTTTTTGTCGTGAAGCGCGTACATGTTAGCGCGAACGATTTGATGGGCATATCCGAAAAAAATTCGCACCTCCCGCTTTAATAAGCGTCCACGAAAATGATATTTTATGCTACCATTCCCCCGTCAAAAATTAACTTTCCCCTATGCAATCCCAAAAAATCGGCAACGGCTACATGATTCGGCTTGAAAAAGGCGAAGAAATCGCAGAATCCCTCAAGCGTTTTTGCCAAGAAAAAGGCATTAAATCCGGTTCAATTTCCGGCATTGGGGCCACGGATAATATTTCCATCAAATATTACGATTTGGAACAAAAAAAATATGATTCCAAGCATTTTGGAGGAGAAAACTACGAGATTCTTTCCCTCAACGGCAATGTCTCCTTACTGAACAACGAGCCTTTCACGCATCTTCACATCACATTGGCCGATTCGCATCATCATGCGTTTGGTGGCCACCTCGAATCCGCAGTAATTTCCGTGACTTGCGAAATCGCGCTTCAAATGACGGATGCTCTCGTGCTCCGAAAACGCAACGAAGAATTTCAACTCAATTTCCTGGAGCTTTCATGAAAAAACAAGAAAAAATCGGAATTATTTTTATTCTAATCAGTGCGGCTTTAGTTGGGTTATTCCCGGTGGTGGTTAATCGAGTGACACAAACCGTTCCACCCATTACGTTTGCCGCGCTCTCTGCTCTTTTTGCCGCAGTGGGCTTATTTATTTATTCCGCATTGACCGGAAAACTTCACGAATTGAAACAAAAAAAAGCTTATTTCCCAGTGCTTATGGTAACGATTTTAATCGTCATTATTCCCTATACTTTATTCTCGATCGGGGCCAGCCAAACCTCGGGGATCAATTCGTCGATTCTTCCGCTCTCCGAAATTATATTCACCCTGATCGTCACTCCTTTTTTCGGAGAAAAAACAACGTTTAAGAAAATTTTTGGCGCCCTCGGAATTTTCGTGGGAGCTTTTTTCCTTTTATATAATGGAAGTTTTCAATTCAATCATGGAGATTTTTTAATCATTGCCAGTACAATCACCTATCCTTTTGGTAGTTTTTACACCAAAAAAGCCCTCAATTTGATTTCTCCGAGCATTATTCTTTGTGTGCGCTTTGCTTTGGGAGGACTTTTTATGCTCATGCTTGCACGTGTTTTTGAACCTGCCACCGATCTTACGGAAGTGTTTTCTTTGCATTGGGGTTCCCTTTTATTAACAGGTTTTGTTTTTCTTGGAATTGCCAAAATCATCAGCCATGAAGCCCTTAAACGACTGGATATTTCCAAGACAATTTCTCTCTTAATGACCTCCCCTCTGTTCAGCTTGATCATCTTAATTGTATTTTTTAAAGAGATCCCCTCTGCGTTTCAATGGATTGGAATTGGAGTGATGGCGATTGGGGTTTATTTTTCCATCAAAAGACCGTCTGTGGATCCGGCACTCACTAAATACGGCCCCGCTGTTTAATTAAAACTCCAGCGTTCTTCCCCGTTTAAAGTACGCCTGGCTCACCAACTCCACGCCGGGTTTATCCGTCACTTCGCCGATCACTTGTGCCGGGATGCTGTGTTTTCGTGCGATGGCAATGACCTCATTGGCCTCGGATTCATCCACAATGATCATCATGCCTACCCCCATATTCCAAGTTGTGTAAGCTTCTTCATCGTCCACATTTCCCAGTTTTTGAAGGGTTAACATGGCTTGATGCGCCGGGAATGGAGTGTCGATTTTTGCTCCGCGTTTCACTTTATTCAAAACCCTCATTAAACTCACGGGCAACCCGCCTCCGGTCACGTGCGCAATTCCTTTTACATGCACTCGCGTCTCCCCTTTTCGGAATCGACCGATCATATCCAAAATACATGCATGATAAATACCGGAAGGGATAAGAATCACCTCGCCCCACGAATTTCCTTCATTGAATTTGTAACGCGTCCAATGTTCGCCGTGCGTCTTTTTTAAAATATAACGCGCTAAAGAAATTCCACTGGCATGAAATCCGCGACTTTGAAGACCTACAATTTTGTCGTGCGGTTTGATTTGCATACCTGTGATCCATTTTTGCTTTTCAATAGCTCCGATAACTGAAGCGTTCCATACCATTCCTTTCACTTGATCCTTTAATTCCGAAATATCGCCCCCGGAAATCACAATGCTTTGCTCGCGACACGCCGCAGCCAAGCCTTCCATCAGGCGCGTGATGGCCATTTGATCAATGGTTTTAACATCCAACGTGCTGTTGACGGACAAAACCTCGGCCCCGGCTGAAACCGCGTCATTCGCCACCATAGCTAACAAATCCCAACCCAGTGTTTCGTAGCGATTCATGAGTTCCGCGATTTGCATTTTACTGCCAACTCCGTCGCTGTTGTGAACGAGTAAAAAATCACCGCAATCCAAAACTCCGGTGAATCCATCTTCTATGCGAATCGGCGCGCCGAACATGCCTTTTCGAGAAACGTGCGTGGACATTGCGAGCTCGTAAGCTTTTTTGGAAGCTGCAATTCCGGTTTCGATGTCGACGCCGGCTTTTTTATATGTGGTGCGAGGGCCTTGATATTTCATGGAATATTCATTAGGACGATCGCTCGGAAGAAAATTTTATTCGAATGGGAGCGAAACGCCTCAGATCATGAGTCGCTGGCGTTTCTTCCTTGAAAATTCTCATAAAACTTCCTTCTCTCGCAATCGTCTTATTAAGTATTAATGTCTGATTTCCGTAATCTCAATGTCCCCCACCTCTTTTTCGCTACTCTCGGCATGATCCGATTTGGGGTGCGCCTTGGTCGCAGGATGAATAAAGGCTTCGTGGTGCCGAATCCCGAGAGCCCATTCATCGGTGTGGTCTAATTCATACCCACTATTTTCTTTATCCGAAATGATGACGCCCTGATTCAAAATCAAAACCCGACGATGCATTTCATCCACCACCTCACGATTGTGGGTGGCCATGAGCACCGTGGTTCCGCTTTCATTCACTTTTTTTAAAATATCCAAAATCTGCTTGGTGTTCCAATAATCAAGATTGCCGGTGGGTTCGTCTGCGATGAGCAGTTTGGGACGATGCACCAAAGCGCGTGCAATCGCGGTGCGCTGACCTTCTCCTCCGGCAAGTTGATGCGGAAATTTATCCGAATGATCGATCATGCCCACCAAATCCAAAACTTCATACGTTCGTTCTTCGATGTCCCCGTCTTTCCATCCGCACACTTCTAACGCAAAGGCCGCGTTTTCGTACACAGTTTTATTTTCCAATAATTTATAATCCTGAAAAATCATACCCACTTTTCGACGGTATTCTTGCAAGGCCGAAGGCTTGAATTCCGTGATCTCATAGCCATCCACCGTGATGGATCCGCTGTCCATTCGGATACCCCCAATGAGTGCGTACAACAACGTCGATTTGCCTGCGCCGGACGGACCGACAATCGTCACAAATTCGCCGCCGTCGATCTCCAAATTGACGTGATCGAGCACTTTACGTTCGCCGTATTTTTTGACGATGTCGGTGAATTTAATCATGATATTTTCGATGCACCTCATGCAATTGCGGGTTGGTGAGGTGCGTGTAAATTTGAGTGGTGGTGATGGAGGAATGACCCAACATTTCCTGCACCGACCGAAGGTCTGCGCCGCGCGTCAACAAATGAGTTGCGAACGAGTGACGAAGAGTGTGAGGCGTAACTTTTTTTATAATACCAGCGAACACGGTGGTGCGTCGAACAATGTTTTCAATCGAGACCGTGGTGAGCCGAAATTTTTCACCGATTTCCAACCCATCGACCGCCCGATGACGACGCATATTGATAAAAAGCGGGCTCCAATTATCCTCACGCGATTTCAAGTAAAGCTCGAGCCATTCGGCGCAGCGGTCTGACAAAAAAACGATGCGTGGTTTTTTCCCTTTGCCTCGAACCATGAATTCTTTTCGCTTTAAATCCACCTGATTTCGATTAAGATTGGCGAGTTCGCTCACACGCAAGCCGGTGGAAAATAAAGTTTCCAAAATCGTGCGATCGCGAAGTCCGGTTTTGGTGTCCAACGGCACGGCCAGTAACAAACGTTCCACTTCTTCTCGCGTTAAAAATTCAACGGTGCGCTTGGGTGTTTTCCCGAGTTCAATTTTTTCCGGGGCGAGAGTGGGGATGTCGTTTTTAACCAAATATTTGAGAAAAGCGCGAAGTGCGATGAGGTGATAATTTTGCGTTTTAAGTGAAAGGGAATGGCCCGATTTTTTTCTAAGTTGCTTTTTTAATGTCGCGGCTTGAGCATTCTCCTCTTGAGGAAATCGATTCAAATACAAACGGTAGCGATGCACGAGGTCGAGGGTAATTTTATCCGGTTCAATGTCTCCGGCCCATGTCAAAAATCGCGTCAAATAATGATGATAATTTTCAATGGTTTTGACGGATTGTTGCTTACCGATTTCCGCGTGCTCGAGGAAACGAGTGATGAATTGAGAGAGGGGCATGAAGATATTGTACAAAATTTGTAACTTTCTTGTGGCTTTTTTTACAGATTAACGTTGCCTTTTATCTATTTTTATAGTATAATTATAGGATATTTTTTAACCTTTACTCTCTTGCCTTCCTCTTCATCTCTTCTCATCCAAGCCGTTATTGCCCAAGCAAAAGCCTCCCCTTTTCTTGATGCCGAGCGTATGAAAAAAATTGAAGAGATGGCCCCTAAAATGAATGAGGCTCAACTCAAAAATCTACAAAAAGCGATCCTGACTCTAGATCAAAATTCCTTGAATTTTATGAAAAAAGAACTTGAGTTTTGGCAAGATGTAGCCCGAGAATATAAGGTTTACAAAAACCAAAAACGCAAAGATGACGAAACTGAAGATCGCGCAAAAGAAGAAAAAACCATCGATGACCTTCTCAAAAATATTTAATATCTAAAACAAAAATACATGCCAAATCCTGAAGAATTCCATGCGGCCGAAGAAATCCAGGCCTTACGAACGAGCATCGATACTGAAGAACGGATCAAATCAAATTTGGCCGAAGTAACTCAAGGTCTACGAACGAGCATTGATGCCGCTCGACGAGTGGTTGCGGATGCTCCTGAGGTGGTTCTAAATGCGGCCATAAATAAAAAGGCCCAATTAAATAAAGCTGTGACGCGGGGGTTAGATGCAATCCCTGCAACTGCCATTGCCGGACCTTATGCTCCTATTTTAGCGTTAGGATCAACAATCTCCGGCGAAGTAGATGAGGCAAAGGGAAGTTCTGCTCCCAGGCCCGCCGTTGATCGATTTAAAGATGCTCTTTATCAATATGAGACTGTGGCGGATGGAATGAATAAAATCGCTGAGGCAGGGCAACCCATGCGTACAGCATTGGGATCCGTTGCGGCTCGTATGAATGAAGCAGAGACCCATATTAAGAAAGAAGGACTCGCCCTTATCGATAATGCCCTTTCTAAGGCAAGGGAAGAATTGACCCCATCAGAAAATCAACCGGCTACCCCTCAAGCTCCCGTTGCATCGCCGGAAACCAATCCCCCTTCAAACAGTTAAAAAAGGGATTACTTCCCAAGCAATCGATAGATCGTCTCCGCCACTTCGCCACGCGTCACCGCAGCACCGGGGTTAAAATTGCCGTCTCCATCCACATCCATCAGCCTATTATCCTTGGAATATTGAACATAGATTGCATACCAGGCGTCTTTTTCGGTGTCCGGATATAAACCGGTGATGGGATAATCGCCCAAATTCAAACCAAAGGCGCGCGTGAGAATTTTTAAAAATTCCACACGATTCAATGTTCCCCCCGGAAGATAAGTCCCATCGTCATAACCTTGAACGATATCCAGACTCAACGCGTAATTTAAATACGACACATACCAACTTCCTTTTTCCACATCACTGAAATCCGGAACACTCTCGTTGGTCGGAACTTCATATCCAAATCCCAACAACAACATTTTTAAAATTTCCACACGATTCACTTTTTGCTCCGCTCGAAATGTGCCGTCGTCATACCCGGTGATGATGCCTTCATCTTTTAAATATTCAATGGCCTCGGCGTATTCGTGCGCCTCACTCACATCTGAAAAAATCAAGCTCCCTTCCAAGTCATCGAGACGAACTCCATTATCATTCACGTCAAAAGTCGTTTCAACCCCTTTTACATATCCCACGAAACTCTGACTCGCTCCATCCCCGGGATAATCTCCCAAATAAACCGAACTTGCCGTGCGTGAGGTTCTCACATCGCACGTTGCTTTTTTCTCCCCATTCACATAAAGCTCCAATCCGCTTTGCGCCCCATATCCGATTTGAATTTCTTGCCATTCATATAAATCGAGCGAAGTCCCGCTTGAAATCGTATGCCAGCCGTCTCCGTGTGCACATTCGGAATCTATTGAAGGGGCGTAAAATTGATAATCAAGCTCCGCATTTTCATTGAGGCTGAGTAAAAAAGAACCGCTGGTTGGAGTTGTGTTCCCTTTCATATCCAAAATGGTTCCTATTTCCGAGGCGTCGTCGATATAGAGGTCCAATGTTAAATTCCCGTTTCGAGAAATGCCGTACAAATCGGATAAGTTTAAACCATAAGTGGCTCCCGTGGCATGATAAGCGTAGTCGCTCGGCCCTTCAACCGAGAATGTACTTCCCAAATAAAACTTAAGCGCTTCTTCCACATACACCCCCAATTCATTCATGACGGAAAGCGTTTCTTCATAATTTTCCAAATACGTGAGATAAGCGGAAACGTTATTTTTTAAATATTGCCCTGCGGTTCGATAAAAATTTACAATAATGATCACATTATCGTAATAGCGAACGAAATGAAGACTCCCGGCCTCGAGAGACCGATATTTAATGAGATCACTGGCGGTGGCGGACTCCGTATAATAAGAAAAATAATCCGCGCCTTCGGATTTCTTAATCCAATTTCCGTTCAAAAAATTGCCGGACGCGGCCCACAAATTGAATTGAAGTTGCGCTGCATTTTCAGAGGCCATGGGAAGAATGTAGGCATTGATCGTAGGCAATTCATCGCCAAATTCCGGGGCTTGGTCGAAAAGCGCTTCGTAAGTGACCTCAATCCCGGACGTGACGGTCATATTGCTGCGACTCACTTCTTGCCAAGTGGAATGATATTCAAGCCCGGAAAGATAACCCGGATCCGGAAAAAGATAATCAAGGTTGGTTTGAAGATCGCCCAATGTGACTACGGTTTCTCCTGTGGCCGCCTCGGTGGTTTGGAAAAATGAAAACGCTTGCGCCCCGGGGACGACCATGGAAAACGAAAATAAAAAAAGAACGAAAAAAGAGAAAAGTCGTAAGGATTGAAATGAAGAAAATATTTTTTGCATAATGAAAGGAAAATTCGGGGGAAAAAAGGCGGGAAGAAATACGGGATGCGTCACTTTGCGCCGCGTTGCGGCGCTGCGTGACTACTATAGCATTTTTTTAATTGTGAAGGTATTTTTTTAATAGCCTCATCAGATAGATTAAAAAGGTTATGATTTTCGATCGAGACCGCCAGTTCCAACACGAAGCCCTTTTATTGGCTCCTTACGGGATAAAAAGCCAGTTTTCCCGTGGACGCGAACACTCCGAGCCGGACGATCCGATGCGCACCCCGTTCCAAAAAGACCGCGACCGCATCATCCATTCTCGTGCGTTTCGCCGACTTAAAATGAAAACTCAAGTGTTTGTGGCCCACTATGGCGACCATTATCGAACCCGCCTCACCCACAGTATGGAAGTGGCGCAAATCAGTCGCGATGTGGCGCGCGCACTGGGTCTCAACGAAGATCTTGCCGAAACCATTGCCCTGGCACACGACCTTGGCCACACCCCTTTCGGGCATGCGGGAGAAGAAACCCTCAATCAATTGCTTCAGCCTTTCGGCCTGCGTTTTGAACACAATGAACAAAGTCGCCGTATCGTTGAAAAACTCGAATGCGTGTATCCGAATTTTTGCGGACTCAATCTCACGTTTGAGGTGCGACAAGGCCTCATGAAACACCAAACACCGTGGGACCAAAATCACAAAGAATTCAAAGGCGCGAGCCTCGAGGCGGCGGTCGTGAACCTCGCGGACGAAATCGCGTACACCAATCATGACGTGGACGATGGCCTGCGTTCCGGAATTTTAAAAGAACGTGACCTTGAACCGCTTGGGCTCTGGCAAAACGCCACTGAATTGGTTTTTAATCATTATGGAAGAATTTCCGACCCTTCGATCCGTTGGTCTCGCCTTGTGAGCCAAATGATCGGAGTCATGATTCAAGATCTTATCGCTCATTCATCCCAAAAAATCGACTCCGCACATTTAAAATCTCCGGAGGATGTTTATCGCAGTTCCGAATCGTGGATTTCTTTCAGCCCTAAACAAGCTCAGTTTAATCGAGAGATGCAATCGTTTTTAATGCAAAATCTTTATTTTCATCCTCGGGTTTTAAAACGTTCGCAAGACGGCCAAAAAATCCTCGAAAAATTATTTAAAACGTATCACAAAAATCCCGGAAAACTCCCGCTTGAAGCGCAACTTCTCATCCGATCCGGTGAAAAGCCGGAAATTGTGATTAAGGATTATATCGCCGGCATGACGGATGAGTTCGCAAAAAAATCATTGAAGGAAATGTAAAGAGGCGCTTGTAAGAATTCCTAAAATTTCATGTTAATATTGAATGGATTTTATTCTTTCTTTTCATCTTTTTTATGTCCAAAAAATATTATTTTATCGCTTTTTTACTTGCCCTCACTGCTTTTGGCGGGACGTTTTGGGCGTTGGAACGACAAAACACCTCAACTTCCGATCGCATCGAATCCAATGATGTGATCACGGAAGAAAATTCTACGGAAGAACAAGGCGCGATTTCTCGGGATGCGGTTTCTGAAATTCTTGCTCCGGCATGGACGGGGGTAATCTTGGCGGAAAATAATTATGAAGAAGGGGCCGAAGTGACCACTCGACAAGTAGCGTTTGAAAAAACAGCGACGTATTCCATGAACGCTTATTTGGGGTTCCCATCCGGAGGAAACACCCTCAAAACCCACGGGCTTTGTTATGATGAAAGTCTTGATCAAGGCTACATTGCCGGGATTATGACCTCCACGATCGCGGTGTTTAAAGGGGATGAGGTTACTTCTTATGTAGACACGGGATTGGGGGCTGGAGACTTTTTAATTAAAGATTTATTTTGCGACAATGGGGTGGTGTGGGTGGTGACGGACGGGGATGCGGTCAAAATCGATGGGAATTCCCTCGAAGTGGTGGGACAACTTACGCTTGAGCCTAATGGTTTTTCTTCTGCAACCTACTTTGATGCTAAAAATCAGCGAATTGTTTTCCCGATCCCGGATACGGCTTCGTACGATATTTACGATTCCGAAACCCTTGAAAAAATCGCTTCACTTCCCCTCAATCGAGGCGCCATTTTTACCATGGCGGATGGGAATTTTCTCACCCTGAATTATCCGGAAAAAAATGCGAACGGAGTTTATGAAGCTACGATTTTGGATGGGACCACACTTAAAGAAATCAACTCTTTTACCATTGAAGGCGGCGTGGGCGCCCTGGATGAAGCCTACGATCCCGTGCTGGAAGAATTATGGGTTTTAACACAGGGCGATCGCCTTGCGGTTTATGATTTGGCTCAACTCAAGGCCAAACCCATTGTCATTGATATTTCTGAAATTCCCGATGCCCATCGAATCGCTTTGACTCAAGATCAAGTCGTTGTTTTAACTGAAAAAGGATTTGATTATGAAGGGGCCAATGATTTCCGCGGAGGGATCGGGATCGTAGATCGCGACACTAAAAAAGTCACGGGCACGATTGAATTGCCGTCTCATCACGGAGCCATGGATCTCGATTTGGTGAACCATAAAGTTTATATCACCAATAACGGCGATAACTCGATCAGTCGAGTGGATCTTTCCACGCTTACTTTGGAAACCGTGATCGAGGCCGGGAGTTCAACGGAAAGTGGTGCGATTGCGAATGACGGGAGTCTTTTTCTCCGCAATCGGTTGGGGGGAAATTCGATCATGCATTTTGATCCGAATTCCGGGGATTTTACCGACATTCCCGTGCAATCGGCCTGGCCGGTGGGAGTGGTCTACAGCAAAAACCTGAATCAAGTTTTTACGTTCGACTTTTTGGGAAGTTCGGTGAGTTCCATTGATCCCGAAGCCAATGAAATCACTGCCACGTACAGCCTTGGCGTTCCGGACGGATCCACGGATGGTGTGGGAGATATGGCCTACGATTACACGCGCGATATCGTGTATGCCTCGATCCCGGAACAAAACATTGTCATGGTTCTGGACGCGGCCAGCGGGTCTGTGATCAAAAAAATTGAAATTGAAGATTACCTAACTGAGGGGAGTTATGCCGAATTGGGAGGGCCCGCCCAATTGGTGGTGGGAACGTATGAACCCTTGGCCAAACTTTTAGTTTACGTCAAAGAGGTGCACACGCTTTTTGTGTACGATGGGTTGAATGATTTTTCCCTTGAAAAAACCATTAACGTTGATACGGATTCGGATCCCATTTCCAGGGTCGCTCTCGAAAATTTCCCTTACGGAATGGAGGTGGATCAAACGTACGACCGCATTTATTTGGGACCCATGATCTACGATGCCAAAACATTTGAATTGCTCGGTAAATTAACCTATGGCCAAAGTGTTGCGGCCATCGATGTTGAGGATGGCATTTTATTCACCGTTTCCGTGAATGGCAAAAAGAACGATGAAGAAACCTTGTACGCGCTCGATTTTGGAGGTGATCTTTTGGGCCAAATGACGCTCAGCGAAAATCAATATGTTAAGCCGCGTTTTGCCTTTGATGCCACGCGTGGCGTTTTGTATGCGTTTTACATGGTGCCGTCCGAAGTGTGGATGATTGATCCTTTTGCGGAGTAAAATCGCTTCCCTTTGGACTCATTTTGTGCTAAAATTATTAGATTCCTAAAAAGAATCTTTGTTCCAAAAACAAAAATTAAACTTAAAATCATTCCTTATGGGACTCAATAACTATCATGAAGCCGTAACCGGTGAGGATCGCTCCGAACAATACCCTCGCGAAAGACGCCGAGAGTATCGGAAAGACCGCCGTGAAGCGGGTCGTGAGGCCGCCCGTGCGGAAGACTGGGGTGAAAAACGATTCGCTCGCGCCAAAGGCAAAGCCGATGAAGCGCTGGAGCAAGCCGTAACAGAGAATCTTCAATTGTCGGTGAAATTTTTAAAAGAATACAAAGAACTCAAGGATCGCTACAACGAACTGGATCAATCCGGGAATCTCCGCTCCAAAGAAGGCCGCCAAGTGAAACGTGAATATAAGAAAAAATTACGCCAACTTCGACAAACATTACGTCGTCATGTGGACGATGCGTTGTTGACCAAAGAGGAAGCCACTCTTTTGAAGGAAATCGGAGTGAATAAAGATCTAAAAGAAGACATTAGAGAAAAAACAACGGAAGAAAGCATCGAAGCTGACAAGAAAAAAGCCTTGCGGGAACTCCAAGACGCCATAGAAGAGGGAAAACCGAAAGAAGAACCTCAAAAACCTCTGCGCAAAAAAAAGGGCCGTGGAAGATCCTCCACCGGAGGAGGGACCGGAATCGGGAATCCCCCGGCCACAGACGAAAATGAAAACGATAAGGCTAAGCAACCCCCCAAGACGCCTGCGGAAACCGATCCGAATAAAGGTGGCGTTGTTCCGAAAAAACCGGAAGACGTTGACGATGCAGACACTAATGCCGGAAAAATCAACGATGGACTCTCCAATGCCTTAAAAGGAGGAGCTGGGGTTATTCCCGATGGCGGAAGAACACCTGAAACCCCCGAGGAAAAGTTGGCGCGAGAAAAAGCGGAAAAAGAAAAGAAAGAAATGGAAACACTTTCGGGCGAAGTGGAAAAAGCCTTAAATGAATACCGTAAACAAGTGCGCGATTTCCGTCCTCTGATTGAGGAGGGAAAAGTGGGCGCTTTTTCATTTAAAAAAGTGGAAGAGGCGGGATTGACGGCTCGCGACGGAAAACTTACAACCGATTTTGATGCATTTACAAAAGCGATTGCGGATAAAAAGCCGATCGATCAAATCAGGAAAGAAGGCCTAGCCCTTAAAACAGCATTGGCTGAACAGGCAATGCCGGAGCTGGCGTCTTATAAAGAGGTGTATGAAAAAGCGGGAGAAATTGAGAAAAAGAGAGCCGATTATACTGAAAAGGTTGACGCTCTCAAGGCCGCTTATCCGGGGGGAGAAGAAAAATTAAAGGAACAACTCGGGCCGGAATACGAAGCCTTGCAACAAACACCGGCCGCTATTGAGGCCGCTCTAAAAGAATTCAATTCTGCGGAGACCTTGGATAAACAAAAAGCCGCATTGGAACAAATGACCAAAGCCATTGAAAAAGGAGAAGCCGATCGTGCCGTGATTGAAGAAACGGTTTCCATTTATTTCAATGGAAATAGAACCCTCCCGGAAATCACGCAAAGCTTGGCCGCCGCAGGGATTACCTTGGATGAAAATGCTTCATTTTTACAGGGGCAAATTTCCAGCCAAGCCGCCCACCCATTGAGTGGATGGCTGGCAGGCAAAGGACTTTTCGGCAATATTTCCGCCGGTTTTGATCGAATCCGCGACGATATTTATCATGCACGGTTTTTGGGCGGGAATCCTCCCGATACACAAATCGCCAATCTCCCCGAAGCGAAAGTTCTTGATGAAGCCTCTTTAAAACTCGCAAATGCTCAAAATAAATTCAATGATAAATCCTCCACTCTTGAAATGAGACGGGATGCCTTAAAGGAAATGCGTACGGCTCAGGATGAGACATATCAAGCGGAACGCACCTTTGAACAAAAAATGGATGAATTGGGCCAAAAGGTCGAAGGCTATGCCACGAGCAAAAAAGCCAGCTATCTTGGTCGAGGGCTTTCAGCAATCCCGTTTTTCAACCTTGATTTGGATGAAATGAGTACCGTGGAATGGGCTGAGAAAGGAATGGGGAGAAAAATTGTTGCACCCTTACTCGGATTTGCACGCGGAGCCGAAGGGTTGGTAAAGTTGGGTGCCGGAGTTGTAATAGGAATACCCATGGCTTTGACCGTTACTCCTCTCTCTCAGGCTAAAAATGTATATGATGTTGTTTTTGGTGATAAAACATTAGGAGAGGGATGGAACCATGCTCGTGAAATTACCGATAATAATACTTTGACTCAAACCCTCACCAATGTTATCTGGGATGGGGTCTTAAAAACCGTTGTGCTTGGGCCCTCTATTTTTCTTGCTAATAAAATAGCAGGCGACAAGGCGCCCGCCTTTAGTAAAGGGATGTATAAATGGGCTTTTGAAAATAATTCTTTTATTGGAGGACTTAAATATTTGGTCGGTTCCGAAGGCACCGGATCGGTTCATGACAGTGGTTATTTCCGTGCCGGTGAAAGTATTCATACCGTATTAACGGCGCTTCTTCTTGGGCGTGCTGTAAGAGGGGCAAGAGCTACTGTGCCAACAGAGCCAGCACCAACTCCAAATCTTGGTTTCGCTGAAGCAGGGATAGATGCATTTGCAAATCAAGTCGCGGATGGATTCATCCGTGATCTTCCTGGGGTACCTTCATTAAGCGCAGTGGCTGGGACTTCCGTCCCTTATCTTGCTCCTACAGCAACTCTTTCCACAATCGCGAATCAAAAAAATGAGGAATATAAAACCCTTGCTCATCGCAATGCGGTGGGAGAAAAGGGACGTGTAACCATGGAAGCCTGGGCTACTTCCGTGATTGAAAAATGGAAGGGTAAAACGCCGGATGATTTAGACAAACATCCCGAGGGCCCCTTTTATATTGCAGGAAATGACATTCGTTTTTCTCAAAACTTTGAATTATTTAATGATGATATTTCCATCCCTCAAAACATTTTCCCGAAAAAAGATTTAAATGTCATGACTGCGCTTTTGAATAAAAAATGGAAGGAATTAAAGGGAGACGAAAAAGAAGAAGAAAAAATCGCCGCCTAAAAAACTTCACACATCTTTTTAAGCCGCCTCCCCTCGAGGCGGCTTTTTAAACCTGCTCGCCCTCGCCCTCATTTTCCCGTATAATCCGGCCATGCTCTGCCCCAAATGCAAAAAAGCCGAGACGCGCGTGATCGATTCCCGCGACACCAATGAAGGCCGCGAGGTTCGCCGCCGCCGCGAATGTGAAAAATGCGGGTTCCGATTCACCACGTTTGAACAAATCGAGACCTCCAATTTTATCGTGATCAAAAAAGACGGATCTCGTGAGCCATACCAACGCCAAAAAATCGAATCCGGCGTCTGGAAATCGTGCGAAAAACGCCCGGTGACCGAAGCCCAAGTGGAAGCGTTGCTCAACAATCTCGAAGACGGCTGGAGTTCGCTGGGCAAAGAAATCCCGTCAAAACTCATTGGCGAACACCTGATGGAAGCGCTTAAAACCCTCGATGAAGTGGCGTACATCCGATTCGCGTCCGTGTACCGACAATTCAAAGATGTGGAGTCATTCAAAGCGGAATTATCAAAATTATTGGATTAAAAAAATTTGCCTTAAGCTTCTCTTTTAGTGTATAATATGTAGAAATATAAATTCTACAGGTTGGATTTATAAAACATGCCCACTCCGAAACCAAAATCAAACCATTAGATATGAATAAAAGAAATTGGCATTTTCTCGCGATTTTATCCCTCACTATCGGATTAGCTGTGGGTGAGATGAATCTTCGAAGCTCGGATTCCAATCAAGGTTCTGTTTCCGCCACTAAATTTTCTCATAATTTTGAAACGGATTCTTTTAGTTTTAGTGATTCTTATAAATTAGGGGTTCGCCGTTCGCCATATCGATTCACAACCTTGAATGCCGCGGATGCGGATCCGCTGGCGCTCCAAGAAGATGAGACCAAAACCGGGCTCAAGGCCGTTTGTCTTGAAACCGATGACTTGCAAGGCGAAGCCGCCACCTACACGGCAACCATCACGGAAGTAAAAATGTCCGATGCCATTCAACCCGGGGAAGAATTTCGTGTGGAAATTTATGTTGAAAACACGGGAAACGTAACTTGGTTCGGAGCCAATAGCCACTGTCCGGACAAAACCATAGTCAATTTGGGCACCTTCAATGAACAAGATCGCGCCAGCCGCTTTTTTTATCGCGGCACCGACCAAGGATGGCTGGGCACGAATCGCATTCAAATGATCGAAGACTCGGTTCGTCCCGGAGAAACCGCCATCTTTGCGTTCAATTCCATTGCGCCGGCCGATGAATCCATTTATCGCGAATATTTTAACTTGGTGGCGGAAGGCGTGAGTTGGTTCGTTGACACGGAATTTCCGATGGATGTCCGAGTGGGAACCGCCACAGAGGACGATGAATATAAACTTCAATTCATGAAAAGCGTGAGCACGGATACTCGCAGTGTGACCGGAGATAAATCCATTGAAGTGGACCTTTCCGAACAGACCATGATGCTCAAATTCGGGGATCAAGCCGTGTATACTCTCAGGGTTTCAACCGGCAAATCAAACACCCCGACCCCAACCGGCAATTGGAAAATTTTAAGTAAACAAGAATTGCGCATCGGAGGCGAATCCCCTCATTATCGCATGCCGTATTTTCAACAATTCACGTCGTACGGACATGGGTTGCACGCGCTTCCGTACCTGGCAAGCGATGGCGGGACTTTTTGGGAAGAAGCGCTGTCTCATATCGGCGTACCTGTGAGTCACGGGTGTATTCGAATGCTCCCGGATGACGCAGTGGTTGTGTATAACTTTGGGGAAGTGGGAACGCCGTTGAATATATATCGATAATTTTGGCTCATGTTTTATGATATTTATGTGTTATATTAGGGCCCACTTATGGACCCACTCTCTTCTCAAACTCCGATTTCTCCTCTTCTTGAAGGCTTAAACCCGAATCAACAAGAAGCGGTTTTGGCGACCGATGGGCCTGTGCTTTTGATTGCCGGCGCCGGGAGCGGGAAAACGCGAACTCTCACGCATCGCATCGCGTATTTGATCAAGGAAAAAGGTATTTTGCCGGCCAATATTTTGGCGGTCACGTTTACGAATAAAGCCGCGGGAGAGATGAAAAAACGCGTTCTCAACTTGATGTACGGGCACGAAAAAGCGGAGGCGATCATGGAATCCATTAAAGGGCATGGGGCCGGATTTTATCGCACGGACTTGCCTGTGATGGGGACTTTTCACTCGGTGTGCGTTCAGATTTTACGAAAATATCTCCACTTGCTCGGCATTGAAAATCAATTTGCGATTTACGACGAAACCGATTGTGAAATTTTGATTAAAACCATTATGAAAGAGCTCGGAATTCCTCCCGAAAAAACCGCGCCCAAGGCCGTGCTTTCGCATATTTCCGGCGCCAAAAACGTACTCCTCACTCCGGAACAATATCAACATCAATCTCACACGTATTTTTCCGAAAAAGTGGCTCAACTTTACCCGATTTATCAAAAACGACTCGCTCAAAATCATGCCCTCGATTTTGATGATATTTTAATGAAGACGGTTGAACTTTTTCAAAAACAACCCGACGTACTTGCCGAACTCCAAGAGCGATTTCGATACATCTGCGTGGACGAATATCAGGACACCAATCATGCGCAATACATACTGGTTCGTGAGTTGGCGGCCAAATATCGCAATTTGTGCGTGGTCGGGGATGATTGGCAATCCATTTACAGTTGGCGCGGAGCCACGATGCAAAATCTTCTCGATTTTAAAAAGGATTATGCGGACGCGAAAACCATCAAGCTTGAGCAGAATTATCGTTCCACATCCGTGATTCTGGATGCGAGCCATGCGATCATTAAAAAAAATCACAAACGCACGGATAAAACCTTATGGACCGAGCGCACGGCCGGTGAAAAAATCAAGATTTTTGAGGCGCGCGATGAAAAACAAGAAGGGGAATTGCTGGTGCGCGAAATTGAACATGTGATTCGTTCCCATGAGACTCCTTCGTATAGCGATTTTGCCTTCCTATACCGCACCAATGCGCAATCTCGCATCTTGGAAGAAACGCTGATGCGCCACGGCATTCCGTATCGCGTGGTGGGGGGCGTTAAATTTTACGCACGCAAAGAAATCAAAGATGTTTTGTCGTATCTTCGTTTGATTCAAAATCCGGCGGACAATGTGAGTTTGCTTCGAATCATCAATATCCCGGCACGAAAAATCGGACCTGCCACGCTTGAGAAACTTCATGAATTGAGCCATTCGAGAAATGATATGCCGTTGTTCTCGGTGATCAAAGAAGTCGAGGCTTTATTAGGGAATGAATCCGCGTTGAGCGACGTCAAAATTTCGACCCTCAAATTGTTTATTAAATTATTGGAAAAGCTTACAATTCTCAATCAACAATACCCGGCGTCCGGGGTGATTAAACACTTAATCGCGGAAAGCAAATACAAGGAATTTTTGTTGGATGGCACGCCCGAAGGCGAGGCGCGATTTGAAAACGTACAAGAGTTGGTTTCCGTGGCGAGCAAATACGATGCACTCGAACCCGGAATTTCTTTGGCAACGTTTTTGGAAGAAGTGGCGCTCATCACCGACCTCGACCAAGTGGATGATCGAACCAATGCCGTCACACTCATGACCTTGCACTCAGCCAAGGGGCTGGAGTTCCCGTATGTGTTTTTGTGTGGATTGGAAGAAGGGATTTTCCCTCATTCACGCAGTCTTTTTGAGCCGCAACAACTCGAAGAAGAACGCCGCTTGATGTATGTGGGCCTGACCCGGGCCATGGAGCGCGTTTATCTTTCTTATGCGGAAAATCGGCTTTTGTACGGCACGGTTAAATCCAATGCGCCGTCGCAATTCCTGGAAGATATTCCGGAAGAATTGATCGAACGCGAAGGGTCTACGTTGAAAAAAGTTTTGGAACAAAATGATGGAATTTTATCCATGTATCAAAGCGGCGGACTTAAACGAGTGCCGCGAGAAAGCGAATTTGGTTTTTATCCGGATGCGGAGCCGGAGTACAAAGAGGTGAGCCAAGAAATCGGAGGATTTGGCCTTGAAGAATCCGCACTGGATTCCGGAGATCGCGTTCAACACAAAATGTACGGTGAAGGCGTGGTGGTGGGCCTGAAAGGAGGAATCGCGACCATTGCATTTAAAAACCGCGCGGTGGGGGTGAAAAAATTAGCGCTGTCTGTAGCGCCGCTGAAGAAACTTTAATGTTTTTAATGAATAAAAAATGAAAAAATTATTATTGATTTCTTTGTTGATTTTAACGCTGGGATTTTTGGGATGCGGAGAAGAGGGGACCGATACTCCGGATTACAGCAACGAGACTTATCGAAAAGTGGTTTTGGAAGGGACCGTTACCCTTAAGGTGGACCCCACTCAATGGGCCTCTCAATCGAAAGAAAATGAAGGGGCTGTTGTCTGTGCCCCCTCCGGAAATTTTAAAATTCAACTTTATTTCCCGGTGGAGGGCGGAACCATTCTTAAACAGGACAACACCATGACTTTAACTGATTTCAATTGTGCGGCGTATGGCAGTGCCACCCAGTCCTGTACAATGACCCCGACAAACAGTGCTTATACTCCTCGAGTTTTCACTTTTGACCAGGCTACCCTTGCCGTAGATCAAGATGTTTCCACTCTTGTGGGGACAGATGAACCCATGGATATTTTGAATTTTAAACGAGAATTCCCAATGGAAATTGACCCAAATGAATCGATTGTCGGCACCTCTACTTGCAAAATAAAAACCTACCTCATAGATTGGTTTGGTGTTTATGGTCAACTTTACGCCCCTTTTACCGGATCCTCTTGGATGCTTGAAGTTCCCCCCGGACAATCCTTAACCATGCAACTGCAAAATTCCCCTCTGCCTGCCGTCACAAGTTCTTTTTTTGTTTTTGATATGAATTATACTCAGAGTGAAACGCTTGTATTTGATTTGAATGAATAAAAAATGAAAAATTTATTAAAAAAGGACCTACTGGATCTCATGCGCTCTCGCCGATCGGTGCGTTCGTATAAACCCGACCCGCTTTCTAAAGAAAAAATCCAAGCCATCCTTGAGGCCGGATGTCTTGCCCCTTCGGCGCATAATCATCAGCCGTGGCATTTTATTGTGACCACGGATCGCGAGACCATCAACCGGCTGAGTTTTTCCGCGCAAAACTATCTTGAAAAACGAGCCCAAGCCTCGGATGCGGTGAATTATTTCGGTTCCAAAGAACGTGTGGATCGCATCAAAAAAAGACTGGAGCTCAAAGAAGATACGGTTTTTTATGGAGCCGCGTGTTTGATTTTGGTTGTGGTTGAAAAAGGCAATGAATACGCCCCCATCGACTGCGGCTTGATGGCCGAAAATATGTGCCTTTATGCCAAAGAACAAGGCATCGCGAGCTGCATCATCGGGTACGCTCGATATATTGATCGTTTGGAATTACTCAATGTGGGAATGAAAAAAGACCAAGAATTAATGTTTGGAATGGTGTTTGGGTATGAGGCCATGGACAGTTCTCAAGAACAGCCGGATCGCGATTTCAATAAAGTGCAAAAATGGATTGAATAAAAAAAATCCCAGAGAAAATTCTGGGCATTTGAACGATTTTTTTGTACTATTGGATCGTAAGATTTCTTTTTGTAAAAATTATTAAAATTTCATGAAAAAAATATCATTGTTTGTTTTTCTATTCTCTTTATCTCTTTTCTTCGGCTGTAAAATATTCCCCTCCGATGAAGCGCGATTTGATTTAACGCTTTTGCAAAGCAACCCGGATGCAAATCTCATGAAAGAGACCTCGTTTGAGTTTCCTCTCGATTCCGCAGTGGTAATGGATGGGGCTTATACGGGGATTGAATTTAATTTTTCAACTCAAGTCGGAAAGGAAACGCGCGAACTTACTTTTTATCTGCCCGGCGTGGACAGTTTTAATGTGTGGGGAGCATGGGATTCCGGAAAAACTCAATTTGAATATCAAATTTCCGATTTTTCGTCCGCTCAACCGTTGGTTCTGACTCAAGATGATTTCGTTGATGCATGGGATGGGCGAAATGAACGTCCGGTAACCGCTTATATTTCTCTCACGCGAACCACCCCCTCTTCTTCCAACAGCTCGGATGTGATTTATTATAATTTTCCCACTTTTGAACTCACCCTCCACTCTTTTTCCATTGAAAAAAATCGTTTGAGCGCAACCCTGACATTCAAAGGGCAAATGGATGAATCTTTACCTCTTTATTCCGGGGCCTTCTATGATCTTTCCGGAACATTTGAAATCCATGATGTATCGCTTGAGACAATGGATATTGATTGAGTTTTTCAAATAAAAAGAAGGGGAGGTCGTTGAAACGATCCCTCCCCTATTTGCTCAGGCTTTGGCCCAGGTGGTGGTGGAAGCGGCGCCTACCAGTTTTCACTGAGAGGACCGCCGTAGGCTCCCTTGTCGTTCCTTGTCCTGTCCGCATCATTCATGCTGCTCGAGGGATCGCCGTCGTTGATGCAGGGCGAACTCGACCTCAGAGTGAAATCTTCGCTTGAAGCGCTCGTGAACTCGGGATCGTCGATGTCATTGCCGCTTCCGACTCCAACCGCGGACGAATAGGAAGAAGCATTGTCATTGAGAGTACTGTACGAGATGTCTGCGGAGTAACTCGTGTCTTCGAGGTAGATGCCGTAGGTGCTGTGCCCGACCACGATGGAGTTCTCCACCGTGACCTCGGCGGCATCCGCTCGAATCCCGATGAATCCGTTTTCGTAGAACACGCTGTTCCCGATGTACACGTACGAATCAGCGCCCATACGGATCCCGCTGGCCAAGTTGTCGGATACGATCACGTTGTTGAGGTCGATGTTTGTAGAGCCCATGACGTAGAACCCGTAGCTATCGCATCCTTTCACGGTCGTATTTTTGACATCCACATCCACGGCCCCATCAAAAAGGAATCCTTGAGCCGATACGCCGTCGCATTCAATCACGAGGTTTTTCAAGGTTGCCCCGGAAAATTCAACCTCAATGACCTGCTCCGCCGTACCATGCAGGGTGAATCCCTCCAACACGGCCGAGGACGTTTCTCCGTCATTGAACATAACCACCGCATCGTCGTAAATCCCGGTACCGACTCCGTAAAGGGTCGTCCGGCTTGCCCCGCTGTCACTTTTCACCGTGATGTCCTTTCCACCGAAGTCGAGATCTTCATGATACGAACCTGCCGCAACACACACGGTGTCGCCATCGCTCGTTGCGTTGATGGCGCTCTGAATCGTGCTCTTATCTGCCGGCACGTGGTAGTCGCAACCGTCTCCGGGATCCGCATCCGCATCTGAATCACTGTCCGTGTCTGTGTCGCTGTCCGTGTCCGTGTCGGTGTCACTGTCACTGTCGCTATCGGTGTCCGCGTCCGTTTCTTCATCGCATTCGATCCACCCGTCTTCTCCGTACCAACACCCTTCCGTGAAGTGGGTGTGTTCGGACATAGGTTCCGGAATGGCCGCATCCCCATTCAGGTAATAGGCCATATGGATATGGGTTCCCGGATGGTCCGGACAAGCGGTCCCGGATACGTTTCCCGAGTTACCGGTCAGTCCGATAACGGTTGAAGTGGTCACACTCTGTCGACTCACCACTTTCACTTCGTCGAAATGCGCGTACCTCGACTTGTACCCTCCGCCATGATTGACGACCACGTAGTTGCCGTAGCCGTCTTCATCATAAGCCACGGTTTCCACGGTGCCGCTCTTGAGGGGAGTAACGGATTTACGCCACGAAGAACACCCGCCAAGCGCGAAATCGAGGGCGTACCGATCATCCGCGCCATAGCCATAGTCCATGTGAGATCCGTTGTTGTACCCGCGGGTGAGTTGCCAGTGTTCTCCGTCCGGAAAAGGCAGTTTGAGTTCGCTCGCACCGCCTTCCCCGTCCGCGTCCCCATTCCCGCCGTCTTCGTCCGGATCTTCGTCTCCTTCAGACACGTAGGTGTTGGGTGTGCCGAATTCCGTTCCGTCTGCGGTCCCTCCGCATCCTGAAAAGAATCCGAACAGAATGACCAAGGTTGCCGCAAGCGCGACAACCCGACTAAAGGTTTCTCGTTGACTCATGACTCACTCCTCTTGTTGCTCCGGAATCCGGAGACTTTGTTGCACACTTGTTGCCTGTTCTCGCACTTGTTCGTTGTTGTCGTGAAAAAGAGCCGCGAATCCGAAGATTTTACCTTCGAAATCGTAATAGTAGGTTTGACTCTCGCCCCATGCATTGGTTGCCGTGCGAATCAAAATCAAAATGCCATTCACCTCGCTCTCGTTGAATTGTTCTTGGGTTTGAGTGGTTTGATCCTCCTCTGTTAAGGTTTGCAGTTGTTTAAAGGTTTGAGTTTCTTCGAAAAATGCCATTTTAATGGAATTTTGGCCGTCCGAGAGATTGTCCCACAACTGGAGTTCTGTAGCGCTTTGGCTTAAGATCCAGTCTTGCGGGTAGGCGAATTCGAATCGACCTTCGGGATCGTTGTAATGATTCCAATCCGCGAAGGGATCTACGACCAACGCCTCATCGGACGCATTTTGCAAAGAAGAAAAGGATGCTTGGCTCGCGCATCCGCTCTGCAAAAGAAACAGTATACCGAGCCCCAATAGTGCGATTTTTTTCATAATGAAATGATACATAATAATAAAGAATTTAAAGAGAGCCTGTTTTTCAAAGAGCTTCGATTGCACTTTAACCGAACGCTCATTACCTTTTTATTAAAAAAAAATGAACCACACAAGATCGAGTAGCGATGATGAATGACATAGCGTTTTTGTCTCTTATCTGGTATCTTCTCCTTTGTTTCACTTCCTCTTTTTATGCGTATTCTTTTTCTCGGAGATATTGTGGGGAAACCCGGGCGTGAAGCCGTTAAAAAACTCCTTCCCGGACTCAAGAAAAAATATTCCCCGGATTTCACTTTTACCAATGGAGAAAATCTAAGCCATGGCAAAGGCATGAACGCTTCTCATTTAAAAGAGCTCATGGCTGCGGGCATCGATTTTTTCACGAGTGGCAACCATATTTGGGCGCAAAATGATATTTTCCCGATTCTTGACGACCCTAAATCCCCCATCATTCGACCCGCCAATTATCCGGACAGCAATCCCGGCTTTGGCTGGAAAATCGTTCGTGTGAAAAAAACCAAAATCCTCATCATTAATCTCATGGGACGCGTGTTTTTACGTCAGCATTTTGATTGCCCGTTTCGGACGTTTGACGCGATCCTTAAAAAAACCAAGAAGGATAAACCGAATCTTGTGCTCGTGGATTTTCATGCCGAGGCCACGTCTGAAAAAATCTGTTTTGCGTTGTATGTGCAAGGGCGCGCGCACGCGGTCATTGGCACGCACACTCACGTTCAAACCGCAGATGAAACGATTCTGGATGGTGGCACCGCTTATATCACCGATGCCGGCTGTGTGGGGCTTAAAAATTCCGCGATCGGCATCGATGCCGGCCCCATCATTGAAAATTTTCTTTCTCAAATGCCGGTCAAACACACCCTGGCCGCCCATGGACCCGTGACCCTCAACGGCGTGATTATTGATTTTGAAAAAGGCCGAGCCACACACATCGAACGCGTTTTACAAGAAGTTCTCATTTAAAATTTAAAATTTCCAAAATGTTTTTCCCCCGACAATCTCGAACCCTTTCCCTCATTTTAATGCTTTTATTGGGTGGGTTTTTAGGCTGGGAAATTGCCATTTACAATGTCCAAAATCAGATCATTCCGATTTCAACTCCGGACACCAAGCCTTCTCAAACCGAAGAGGTCACCCCCCTCGATCTTTCCTTATTTTGGGATGTCTACGATCTTCTCGACAAAGAATATGTGGATCCCACTAAAATCGATGACGAAGCGCAATTATACGGTGCGATCAAAGGATTGGTAAAATCCTTGGAAGATCCTTATTCCGAATTTATGACTCCCACGGAAACAAGTGAATTTGAAAATTCTCTGGCCGGAACCTTGCAAGGCATTGGCGCGGAGCTCACGATGAAAGACAATAACTTAACGGTTGTAACCCCGCTTAAAGGCTCTCCGGCGGAAGAAAAAGGACTCCGGTCCGGCGATATTATTTATATGATTGATGATGCGTACGCTTCGGATTTTTCTTTATTTGAAGCCATTTCAAAAATTCGCGGAGAAGAAGGGACGGTTGTAAAACTCACCCTTTTTCGTGAGGGAGAAACGGATCCGATTGTGTTGGAAATCGAACGTAAAAAAATCGATCTTCCCAGTGTGGAATTGGAATACAAAGGCAAAAACAATGACATCGCTTATATTTCCATCTCTCAATTCGGAGATAAAACCTCCGTGGAATTTGATAATATTGTGACCGATCTTTTACTCCGGCCCGTGAACGGGATTGTCTTGGATCTTCGCTACAATGGCGGAGGCTATTTGGATGCGGCCGTGGATATTTTGTCCGATTTTCTGGAAGGAAAACAAGTTGCGGTCATCAATAAACAACGCGAAGACAGTGAAGATGAAATTCTTTACACCAATGAATCGGCTCGCCTTTCCTCGGTCCCCTTGGTGGTGCTCGTGAATGAAGGATCGGCTTCAGCTTCGGAAATTTTAGCCGGGGCGATCCAAGATTATAAACGCGGGCTCATTATGGGAGCGCAAACGTTCGGAAAAGGCAGTGTTCAAGTGGTGGAACCCTTCCGTGACGGATCCAGCCTGCGCGTAACCATTGCCAAATGGTACACGCCCAATGACCGTTCCATCAGTGATGTTGGCATTACTCCGGATACGGTGGTGACACAAAATGAGACGGATTTTGAAAATGAAATCGATACGCAATTGGAAGCGGCGATTGATTATTTGGAATAGCAAAAAGGGGAATCAGCTGATGTTCGCGAAACTACGAAAGCTCATTTATTTCTTAGTCCCCTTCTCTTTAAATGGTGAATTTTTAGCATGAATTTTACTTGCCTTAAGCCCAAAATACCACGCCAGCCCCACCACAACCGGAGCAAAAGGAATCAAAAACCATTGATTGCTTGCAATAAAAAAATTGAAAAATCCGTGCATTAAAATCGCAATGAATAACCCGTTGTAAAGTATACTTTTTTCTTTGGTGGTTTTCCCATACTTGGCCACACCGATGAAATACCCCATGATCACTGCGGAAAGCGCGTGCATGGGTACCGTCAAAAATGCACGCAACCATGCCACGAATTCTCCATTTTGAAACACATATAAAATATTTTCAACTGTGGCAAATCCCAAAGAAGCCATGATTGTATACATAATCCCGTCATAAGGTTCATTGAATGCCGATTTCTTCCATGCATAAACTCGAACCACTGCGAATTTTGCCGATTCTTCCACCAGCGCTATTAAAAAAATCATGGTTAAAAAAGTCACCACCAAACTCGAAGGATTGGAAAGACTTACCCCCCACAATCCAAGCAACTCTTGTTCAATAAATGCAACCGGAATCGTAATCAAACTCCCTAAAATAAATGTCTTTAACAACAATGCCCACGGCTCCCGATCATACTTGTCGCGTAAATAAAAAATCATAAAAATCATCACCGACGGCGCAATGGCCAAGACCAATAATTCCAACATAACTTGGGAGTTTAAAATTATCGTGTGCTCACTGCGATCCCGGACAAGGCCCATTTGGAATTCTCTTCCGTGTAATCCAATTCAAATTCAATGGTCAACTCTTCGCTCGAGTATCGACCCTTTACAATCAACCATCCGTATTCATCGATGGCGGGCGAACCGAACACCGGCGTTCCGGTCTCAATCAACTCGGACATATCGATCACCGGGGGTGTTAAAAAATCGCCAAAACCAATGTTCAATTCTTGTACAGACGTTTCCGTCTTCCAGCCTTCGGAAATGGTATTTTCATAAAAATCCATAAAATCACCTTGGTTTACCGCATCGGAAAAAGAACCCAGTGCTTCCCGAGCCATGGTGACAAGTTCTTCATTCAATGGAATGGCCAATCCCGCGCCCGCCTCTTCTCTCGTCCCGTCCGCGGGAATCTCCTCGCCATTCACCTGTGCGCACGTTTGATCCAATGTAAAGAAATTGATACGCCAATCGCCGTCTTCTTTAAGAAATTGCATACAAATCGGTCCCGAGGTGCCATCTATGTAAGAGATCGTTCCCCCCAATTCTCCGTACCCTCCGTTTTCATCGGTTTCCATCGATCGGCTCATCCAAGATACCTTGTCATGATTTATTAAATTCAATGCATTCACTCCGGCTTGAAAATACTCAAAAGAGGTCGTGTCATGGAAGGTGCTGTCCGTGAGATCGTATGCGGCTTGTAAATCCCCGTTTTTAATGTTTTCAAAAAACGAATTGGCCACTTTTTGCAGGCCGGAAGTGAGCATAAAAATAACCCCGATAAAAACACCAACGGAAAGCACGATTACAGCCAAAACTTTTGCAACTTTGTTCATAAAAAATATTTTAAATAATATCGAGGTTCAGTATAAAGGATTTTATTAAAAAAGGAGACAAAACCAAAAATCACCATGAGAATTTTGCCTCACATTTTTTTCACAAAATCCGTTCTTTTTCGTATCAATAACGCGATAATGAGCCATAAAACACTCCCAACAAAAATCCAAAAACATACAAAAAGAAATTGAATATCCCATTTCCCTTGGCAAGGGAAACTACTGATCGGATCTTGTTGGCAAGGATAAAATCGACTGACAATATTCCCGATTAAAAAATCTCCGCCAAATAAATCCGCGCAAAACAAAAGGAGGGAAACCAGCATTAAAATGAGCGGAGTTTTAATTTTCAACAAGGTTTTAAGTTAAAAAACTTTATTCAAATTTTAAACTTGAAAGTATCTCCGCTAATTCATCGTTGTTGTCTTCATCAAAATAAACTTTGAACGATAAAATCGTGGTTCCTTTTTGGATGTAATACCCCGTAATCGCAAACATGTCATCGACTCGAATGTGTGTAACGGCGTTATCGCCCATCAAAATTTGATCATATTGGATTCCGGTTTCTTGAGACATTTCATCGAGCGTCTCTCCGGGGAGATCAAAATCGGCGAGGATGTATTGGTCCAAAGTTTGATCTGTTGTCGAGGTTTTCACTTCCACGGAAGGAAGACTACAAACCTCGCAATTTTCAGGAGGGTTCATGTGTAATTCATATCTTTCTTCATCCCAAAGGCCTTGTTCGTCCGCCGTGTAGATGGCCGGGTAGGTGAATGAAAAACCTTCGCCTTGCCATGTTTGGGCGGCATCAGGGGTAACAGGTTCTACTGTGGTTATTTCCGGCGTGGTTACTTCGTCGGGTTCTGTTGTGTTTAGCAAAGTCGGACCTTGCTGGGATGTCAAAAAGGTACAGCCGGAAAACAGAACTAAGGCAATAATAAAAATGCTGAAAGAAAGTTTTTTCATGAAAAAGGGGATAAAAAAATAGAAGAAAATTCGACAATTCGCTGAAATTCAGTCTCTTCTCAAACTCCCTTCGCCCGCCTTTGGCGGACTACGGGAGTGGCTGGCGGAGAGGGAGGGATTCGAACCCTCGCGGGGAAAAAAATCCCCCTACAGGTTTAGCAAACCCGCCTCTTCAACCACTTGAGTACCTCTCCGCATTGCACGAGGGGGCACAGCTGGTTCCCCCTCGTGGACTCCCCCTCCGAGTTGTTTTCGCGACCTCGGGACCCACGAGACCCGTAGGTCGCTCACTTTTGGGGGATTTTAAATTTTCACTCAACTTCACTCACCTTATTGCTATGATAAGGTTATGCTTTTTGAAAGAACAAAAACGTGCGCTGGGATTGTAGGGGATTTGGGGTTTCTTTACAACCTTTTTACCCTTCCAATGTCCTAAATTTATCCATAATCCGTTTTGTTACAAGGCCCGGAGTTCCGTTTCCAATGATTTTTTCGTCTATTTTTATGATAGGAACTGCACCGGGGCTTGTTCCGGTGACAAAGACTTCATCCATGCCCGAAAGCTCTTCTTGTGTAACTTTTCCGTATTGAACGGGATTCCCATCTGCTTCTTCCCAACGGCATACTGCGGCTTGCGTGACTCCCGGGAGTACGCCTTCAATATTGGTGAACAATTTCCCTTCTTTGACCCAAAATAAATTACTGCGAGAACCTTCCCTCACATGGCCTTCCGTATCCACAAGTAAAGCCTCGTAAACTCCTTTTTCTTCCGCTATTGCATGAGCGTCATGAGATGCGGTGTAAGGAAGCGATTTGGCTTGCGGGGTCGAACGTTCAACCACTACAAACGTGGCGGAAACCCCTTTATAAATCTCCGGATCAATAATGAAAGGCTCGATTCTCACCCAAACTTCTTTTTCCGTTGCGATGACTTTGATGCGCGCCGGGGATTCTTCTTTGTAAAATTTGCTTAATGTTTTTCTCACCCAGTCTTGAATTTTCTCGACAAGATACGGGAGTGTAAATTCGGTTAATGTTGCGGAATTTTGAAGTCTTGTTAAATGTGTGTGTAATTCAAAAATATCCTTTCCATAGGTTCGCATGACTTCAAATACGCCGTGAATTTCTTGATTTGACGGATCAAACACCGCGAGTTGCTCTGCGGTTGGTTCCGAAACATGTTCTCCGTTGCGGGAATAACAAGTCATAATCGTGGGACAAAAAATTACAAAGAAAAGAATGCTTTGGCTTTATCGAGGGTTTCTTGATATTCGGCTTTGCCTTGCGAGTCTGCGACAATGCCTCCCCCTACATTCAATACCAATTTCCCTTTTTTAGCGATGAGGGTTCGAATTAAAATATTCATATCCATGTCGCCGGAGTCGCTCAAATAGCCGAGGGCGCCGGTGTAAAAGCCGCGGGTTACGGGTTCAAGTTCGTCGATGACTTCCATAGCGCGTTTTTTGGGACAGCCGGTGATGGAACCTCCGGGAAAACAGGACTTGAGAAGGTCGAGAGCGTTGTATTCGGAACGCAATGTGCCGCGAATTTCGGAAAACGTGTGCCACACGGTCGGACATTTTTGCAAGGCGCGATGGAGCACGACGTTCACGCTGCCAATGGCGCACGTTTGGCCAATGTCGTTGCGCAAAAGATCGGTGATCATGTTGAGTTCTGCGGTTTCTTTTTCATTGGCGAGAAGGTCGTTTTTAAATTTTTCGTCTTGAATCGGAGTTTTGCCGCGAGGGCGTGTGCCTTTGACCGGAAATGTGAAAACGGTTCGATCGCGAAGGGTTAAAAATCGTTCGGGCGAAGCGCTGAGTATCGTAAAATCATCGGTCTCAAAATAAGCGCTGAGGGGCGCCGTATTTTTTTCACACAATCGCACAAAAAGCGTGCGTAAATCCCCCTTAAATGGCGCGGTGAGGCGATGCGTTAAATTGACTTGGTAAATGTCGCCTTCAAGAATGTAATTTTTGATTTTCGCGAAAGCGTGATCGTAGGTTTTTTGAGGCATTTCAGGAGTGAAATGAAGCGGATTGAGTTTTTTTACTAAGGGAATTTTTCGTTTCCAAATCGCTTCAATGGTTTGAGGGACGGTTGAAAAAATCTTTTTAGTGCGATGATTAAAACACACGAATTGGTCGTAATAATGAAGAGTGGCGAGAGGCAGAAGATCAGGGTTTTTGGTGTTTTTTTTAAGATTGAAAAGGGAATAGCCAATGTCGTAAGAAAAACTTCCAATCCATCCTCCGCAAAACGGAAGCTTGTGGGGGTTTTTTATATTTTGTGTGTTCATTTTTTTCTGCATTTTTTTAAAAACATCATCCTGCTGCGTGCCGACAAACGTCTTTTTTGGATTGAAAGCGAGAATGGACCAGCCTTCATTTTGCTCGAGTTTTCCGGTGTATAAAAAAGAGACCTTTTTTTCGGTTTTTTGAAGTTTTTGAAATAATTGGAGGGGGTCGAAATGTGAAATTTCAAGCTTTTGGCAAGCGGGCGGGAAGAATTTTTGTTCACATGGGAGCGAAACGCCTCGCAGACCCGAAGCGGAGCAAAGGGTCCCTCTTTTGAATTTTGAATTCGAATTCAGAGAGACACAGGATCGCTGCGCTCCCTGTGTCTGGTTCTCAAAAATTTTCTCTCCCTCTTGCCTGGGAACCCATTTCAAAAAATTTCGAATCAAAATATCTCCCCCTTGCGTGAGAAAAGATTCGGGATGGAATTGAACGCCAAACACCGGGTATTTTTTATGTTGGATGCCCATGATAATGCCGTCTCGGGTCCGGGCGGTTTGGATGAAATCTTTTGGCGTGCGATCCAAAATGAGCGAATGGTAACGGGCAACATTGAAGGGATTTTTCGCTGTGCGAAAAATCCCGATCCCCTCATGCTCCACTTCACTCACCTTCCCGTGCATCACGCACGGCGCTCGAACCACGTTTGAGCCAAAGACTTCTCCAATACATTGATGTCCCAAACACACGCCTAAAATCGGTTTGGTTTTGTAAAACTCACGAACCACGTCACAGGAAATTCCGGAGTCCTTTGGTTTTTTCGGCCCCGGTGAAATTACGATGGCGTCGTACCCTTCACGTTTAATTTGCCCGATTGTAATTTCATCATTTTTCTTCACCACAACGTCAGCCCCCAATCGCTCCAACTGCTGATAGAGGTTGTAAGTGAAAGAATCGTAATTATCGATTAGGAGAAGGCGCATGAGGAAAAATGACCAATTTTATAAAGGCAATTCCTTGCTGATCGCCACATTCACTCTCATGGTTTTTCGGTGGCGAAGCAAGAGGAGAACCAAGGCCACCGCCATGTACGCGGCGCACAATGCCCAGGGCGCGAACACGTTTTGCGTGATCGCAACGCCTCCCAACAACGGTGACAAAATCGCGGATAAAAACATCACGCTTTGAATCACTCCCACAATTTCTCCGCGTTCTTCTTTTTTTGCCGAACCTGCAATTTCACTCGTATTGACCACACGAATCAAGGCATTGGCAAAGGACATCATGACCATGGCGATTAAAAATAATGTGAAATTTTGACTCAAAATCATTCCGTAGGACACAAAAGCAACGGCCGCGGCGCCAATTTCCAACCTACGTTCGTTGAATCGCTTCAACCAAAAATGCTTGAGTAAAAATCCTTGATTGAATGCTGTAATCACGCCAATGCTGGCCAACAACACTCCATTCCATGACGCCGAAATGTTGTACGCCATATGCGTGAATAAGCTGAAAATCGTCTGCATGCTTCCAAAACTCATGGTGTATAAAAACCAAATCACCAACAAATACGCGATCGTGGGAGAAGCGAAGGCTTTTTTTAAACCTTTAAACGGATTGATGGATAATTTTCGGGATGCGTCTTTGTGGAGGTTGCTTTCGGGCAAGAAAAAATAAGCGAAAATGGCATTGGCCAACGACAAACCCATGGCCATCCAAAAGGGAAAGGACATCGAATACGTGGAAAGCAATGCGCCCAATCCGGGGCCCAGGATAAATCCGATTCCAAAAACCGCTCCCACCAATCCCAAATTCGAGGTGCGTTCTTTTTCGTCTTTTGAAATATCGATGAGATAGCTCTGCGCTGTGGCAATGTTTCCGCTCGTGATGCCATCGATCACGCGACCCAAAAGCAGGAACAAAATGCTCCCGCCCCAGGCAAATAAAAACCAACCCACTGCGGTTCCAAACAGGCTTAAAATCAACACCGGCCTGCGCCCATAACGATCTGAAATCCCTCCCAACAATGGCGCGGCAAAAAATCCAAAAAATGAATACACGGAAAACAAAGCCGCAGCAAAAAATTCCGAGTGCGTTACGTTCTCCACATAAACCGGTAAAATCGGCGCCACCAGCCCGATGCCCAGGACATCGATGAAGACCGTGAGAATGATAATGAGTTTGGCTTTGGACATGTGGGCACGATTCTACTCGTTTACTTCCTCCACAGTCCAGGCATCTCCCACCCAAACGGCTGCAATTTTTACAGGGAAGCCCCAGTTTTTCACGGTTTGCATGGCTTTTTTGACGTGTTCTTTGTGTTCAGCTTCAGACACGGGATTGCCGGCACACTCGGCATGCGCCACAATCACCACGGTTTTGGATCCGTGTTTTTCCACGGAAATGGCGACGCGTTTTTTCATAGAAGCCAAGGTGGCCTGATCTTCATTTTTAGCTAAAATCCCATCCGGACCGGGCTCGGTGACGGTGTCCACATAATCAACACCGTATTTTTGTTTGATCCACGTGTTGACCGGAAGTTGGGTGCGGCCATCCATACAATTGATGACCGTGGCAAAAGAACCATGACTCATAAAATAGGGGTTAGGGATTGAAAATTAAGATTTAGAAAATCGACGCATGAGTAGTCCGTTTTTCAATATAAAAATCATACTCCCTGCCATAAATCCTCCCACCAACGCGGAGGGAGTCAATAAAAACAATAAAAATAAAACACCGGTGACGATGGTCGGGGAAAGCATGCCAGTCATAAAAATAAATTCATTTTCATATTTCACCTTACCTTCAACAATGGATGGCTTTTGTGCCAATTTTTTAAATAAAAATAAATTGGTTAAAAATACCAAATCCGCATACCCGAATACCGCAAACATAAATCCCACTAAAAAATTAAATTCTCCGTTTAAAATAACATTTTCCGGGTCCCCCATTTTCACCCTGTAAACCCCATAGGTCATTCCCAAAATTAAAAGATACGCTATCAAAAATTTTATTGGATTTTTTTTCATTTTTTCCATTTTCTTTAAATTGGGCGAAGCTTCTTTGCCAGCGATTTCATAATACTTTTCGTACTCTTTTTTGCGCGCTTCAAAATTAGTGACGGCTAAAAAATAATTGGCAAACATAAGAACCACCATGAGCGCCAAAAGAATATAAATGTTCATAAAACAGGATTTAGGGCTGAATTTTTAATATGACGGTGTGACTTATAAAAGAACCATCCCACCACCCCAAATGTTACAATCGGAGAAAGCCAAGAGGGGATTTCAACGCCGAATGAATCCAATAACATGATCATTCCCAAAAACAAGATCGAATACATGGCGCCGTTTTTGATGAAAATATATTTTTTAATGCGTTCAATGTTGCCAATCGTGATTTCTCGGACCACAAAGGCGCCCAGTCCGTTTCCCAATAAAATCAAAGGAACCGAAAGCGTAAAAGCAAAGGCTCCAAGCACGCCATCAATCGAAAACGTAGCATCGATCACTTCCAAATAAAGGATTTTGCTGATGTCGGAAAGGTCATTGGTCATGAGTTTTTTCTCGCCGGCTTCCGCATTTTGCTTGAACCCGTGCGTGATGAAAAAAGCCGTAGAGCCCACCACAGCCCCGAATGCCATCATGGCTTCGCGCTGGATTGCGAACCAAACGATCGTGGCGAGAAGAACCGAAACCACGGCATAAAACCAAATGCCGTTTTTAAGAAAAAATTTTTCCGTACGCGGGAGGCCAAAGTGTTTTTCTTCCAAAAAGAGCCAGTGAAAAAACAAGAAAATCAAGAAAACACCGCCTCCGGAAAGAAGAATCGGGGCCGAGGCTTCGATGGCTTCTTTGACCGAGGGATCATTCGAAAATGTAGACGTTAAGGCTCCGATCGGGCCCAAAGCCGGGTTCACGACCCACACAATAATCCATGGCAGCAAGCCGCGAATCACAAATACGGCAAACAACAATCCCCAAAATAAAAACCATTTTCGCGCCTTTTTCCCCATGGTGGACAGCACCTCGGCATTGATGATGGCATTATCAATGCTGGAAATGGTTTCAAACAAACACAGACCGCCAACGGTAATGAGAAGACTTAGAATTGACATTTTTTAGGTTTTTTAATCGGAAGCATTATATCACTAATATATCCAATAGGAGTTGAAAAAACCATCCCTCCCCAGAGTGATATTTCGAATTTTGTAAATCGTCGAATAAAAACATTTTCTTTTGTGTAGAATCGATGATTTTGAATGCGAGTTACAGTGAGATGAATGGTTTTTAAATATTTTTTCGCGAGTGGATCTGTGAATTTTTCGCCATACATCGAAAGGATCACTCGGCGCCCCATTTTTTTCATATTTTGAATCGCTTTTTCATCTTTTTCGATATAGCCCAAGGTGTTGTTGAGGCAAAGAACGGCATCGAATTTATGATTCAAATGGAAATGAGGTTTTGTGATGTCCCCTAAAATAAATTGCACATTTTTGAATCCCGATTTTTTAATTTTTTGGCGAGCAATAGTTAAAAAAGGCGCCTCGCAATCCAACCCCGTTACTTTTAAGTCCGGACGTACTTTTAATAATTCCAAAATTCTGGTGCCATCCATGCATCCCACTTGCAAAACTTTAGCGTGAATCGGTAGATGCTTTTTTAACCATGAATTTCATAAAGCCAATTGTCTTTGTTGGGTTTGGGAAGTTTTTCCAATGTATCGCAATTGAGATAAAAATCGACTTGTTTTAATTGTTCCAAAATCGCTTTGAGTGCCTTGAGTGGCAATCCCACTACATTGTCGTAATCGCCAATGATTTTTTCAACAATAAAAGCGCCTTTGCCCTGAATCGCAAACGCCGCGGCTTTGTCGAGCGGCTCGCCCGTGGCCACGTATTTTTTAATTTCGCCGGGGGTGAGGGATTTTATTTTCACGCGCGTGGTCACGGCTTTTTTAATGATTTTTTTGCCTTGAATTATCGCGATTCCACTTATGATTTTCAGTGTTTTTCCGCTGATTTTTTTTAACATTTTCTCCGCCGCAATTGGCGTGTGAGGCTTCCCCAAAATTTCTCCTTCCAAAAATCCCAACGTGTCTGCGCCGATGATAATATCGTCCGACGAATGATGTTTTGCCACGGCCTCGGCTTTTTTGAATGCCAAATAACACACAAGTTTTTTTGGAGGGTACGGCAAATGCTTTTCTTCCTTATAATCCGACGCTTCTACGCGAAATTTCACTCCAAGTTTTTTTAACAATTCACGTCGACGTGGCGATTTGGAAGCAAGAATTAGAGTCATTGTCGTTTGAGTTTCTCAATAAGTTTCGGCAACACGGTGAACCACTCCTCTACCAGAGTTGGCGCGAGATCCGTCCCTTCCACTCCCGCAAAATAATAAAATTGACCCTCTTTTATTCCCACCATTCGCGCCCCCGGTTTTTCTTTCGCTGCAAAAATCTTTTCAAGCAGAGGTTTGATTTCTTCGCTATTCAATATTTTTTTAATCCAAAACGCATCGTTGCCGTACACATCGAGAGTTTGATACATTCCTCCAATTCCCTCAATTTTTTCCGTCTTATTTTTTTGATTCGACTCCTCCATTTTTTTCTGAATAAAATTTCTTAAAAATTCAGGCAACTGACTTAAATCCGCTTCCGGCATTTTTGTTTTTACAAAAAAAACCTTGTCTGAAACCAAGGGGCTTGTGATTTGAACGCGTTCCCCCACTCTACGACGACGATGATGGTGGTGATGATGTCGAGATCTCGTGACTCCGAATAAATAGGAATCGTACTGACTTTGATTTTGATTGAAAAATTCAACCTCGAGCGGGCATCCTTGAGGCCTTCCTTCATAACACAACCGCACGCGACCGCTTCCTTTTTGCGTGAATCCTCGAGGGATAAAAAACTGATTCAAATAACGAATTCTTTCTTTATTGAGTCCGGAAACGCTAAACCTTACGATAAGAATCAACAGAAAAAAAGCTCCTCCCAGGGCCTGGACTTTCCAAGATTCATCCAAATGAGGGGCCACCCAAATAAGGATGCCTCCCCACAACGCAAACGGGAAAAACACTCTAAAAAGAATCCGCCCGATGTGCGGTTTATAAGGTTGGATTTCCCCGGATTGAAAATTTTCCATAAAAAAGAGCTAAGAGTTATTTCCTAATTGAGCATCCAAATCGCGGCATTGAGAACCGCGGCAAAGCTGACCCAGGCGATGTACGGGAGGAAAAGATAAGCGCCTGCGGATTTTATTTTTTTCATTTCAAAAGCGGTCCAAAGGATGAAAACCCACAATAAAACCAGTTCGAAAAAAGCGATATCCGGTCTTTTTAATCCAAAAAAGAGGGGCGACCAGATTAAATTGAGCGCGAGTTGAATGTAAAAAAGAATTTGGGCTTTTTTGGTTTTTGCCCAGCCTTTTTGCCAGAGTAAAAATAGGGCGATGCCCATGAGGGCGTACAACAGCGTCCATGCAGGCCCAAAAAGCCAATTGGGCGGACTGAAGGAAGGTTTTTCAAGCGTGGCATACCAAGAACCGATGGCCGGGAATGTAAAAAAACTGCCGAGCAGTCCGGCTGACTCACACAGCACAATCGCGAAGAAGCAAAGGAGGAATTTTTTCATAGGGAGGGGATTTTAAAGCTTGTGTCATGGTGAGGAATCCCGAAAGGACATCTCGAACCATACATTCATGAACAAGTTAATGGGAAGAAATTCAAAATACGGGGGAGAAAAAATGCTTCGCATTTTTTCTGGCGGAGAGGGCGAGATTCGAACTCGCGATTCCGCAATGCGGAATGACGGTTTTCAAGACCGTTGCCTTCAACCACTCGGCCACCTCTCCAAAACGAAAGGGAGACCCTGGGGTTCTCCCTTTCGGGAACCCTCTCCCAGCTGTTGTTCGTAAAATAATTTTCGCTCAACTCCGTCGCAAGCCAGTTTCGGGACCCACAAGCCCCCTAACTGTTTGCGACATCGTGCGCTCAAATTATTTTACTCACCTTATTGATAAGATAAGGTTATGACTCGTTCGGGGCCCACAAGACCCGAACTCGTCATGTTTTTTAAAGAACCTTTAAGAACGGTTGGATTCTATCGGATTTTAGGAAAAAGGCACAAGTAAACGGAAAGATTACTGATTTGACAAAAATACAAAATTTGTTTATATTTCCACGCCTCTCTCCCTTTTATCTCCAAAAATAAATCATGACCCCTGAGCCTAAAAATCTTGTAGTAGAAGAATCCTCTTTGCTCGGCATCCCTAAATACAACCCCACCGTCGACATTAAGTCTTCCGATGGACGCCCGGTCATGACCGAAAGTATGATCCAACGTGCCATTTCTTTAACTTGGCTACGGAATACTTTGGCTACTCAAAAGCCAGACTGTACTCAAAAATTGGATTGGAATGATCTTTATGTTTGGCTTTTTACCTATTTGGGTTTATCGAGGCATGAATTGATTACAAAAGCTAGAACCGGCCCATTCATTGAGAAGAAAAAAATCCCCACCTCCGCAGAAATACCTAACATTTTTTGGCAAACAAAACTTTTAACCAGTGATTTTAATACTTCATTTGAGAGAGATACCAGTTATTCAGTGAGCGGACGAATTAATGAGCGTATAAAAGAATGTCTTGATCTTTTCAAGCAATTATCTTGCCTCCCTATAATCCAAACTGAAGGCAATGGGTCTGCTAAGGGATACCTTCTTCCTCCCGAGATGAATCCTGTGTTGGAGGGCCCCGATCTCCCTGTTTTTGCTGTGATGGTTGCCATTCATGAAGCGTTGCGTGAAGTTCGAGGCAAAAGTCCACAACTTTCAGAGCTGACGGCCGAGGCTTGTATCTTTGATGGAATTGAAACAGTCACTCTTTTTGGGCAAAAGTTCCAAATACAAGAGCTTTTAGCAAAAATTAATGATGTTAGGAATAGAATACCTCCTGCTTTATTGGAGAGCCCTCCTATTTTCGAACATGAAGCGCTAAAAACTCACCCCCTTGCTGGAAAAAGGCGGTCAGCGGCGCGCGAATCAACCTTTATTCCTAAAGACGATGGACGTCAGACAAGCCCTTCTCGATTGTTGGTAGAGGGCCGAACTAGGGTTCCTAATTTTGTCTGGGATACCGGAGGAGCGACCAAGCGAACATGGGGACGATAATCCATAAAATTTAGCCCTACATCCTCTCCACCGCCTCAATCCCCAGCAAAGCGAGGCCGTTTTTGAGCACATGGGCGCAGGCAACGACCAAATGCAAACGTGCGGCGCGCACTTCGGGGGTCACGCCTTCGAGTACCGGATATTGGACGTAAAAGCCGTTGAGAAGTTGCGCGAGTTCGTTCAAATAATTCGCGACCAAATGAATGTGATAACTGTTGCCCGCACTCACCACGATTTCGGGGTAAAGTTGAAGTTTTCGGAGAATGGCGATGATTTCGGGTTCTTTGAGGTCATGGTTCGAGACGCCACTTCGTGGCTCCTCACCATGACAGTCGCTCCGTGTCTGCTCACCATGACTTGCCTTTTCGCCCCCCTCAGCCTTCCTCAAAATCGATTTCAACCGTGCATAGGTGTACTGCAAATACGGACCCGTGTTCCCCTGAAAATCAATCGACGCCACCGGATCGTAAAGCATAGTCATGCGGCTGTCGACCTTTAAAATAAAATATTTGAGCGCCCCGAGTGCGATGGCTTGCGCCAAATGTTTTCGTTCTTCGCCTTGGTATGGCATTTCGCGCTCGTCGAGTTCTTTTCCCACCATCCCTTCGAGTTCGTCGAGAAGGTTGTCGATGTCCACGGTCGTGCCTTCGCGCGATTTCATCTTGCCGCTGGGCAAATCCACCATGCCGTAACTCAAATGATAACACCGCGTGGCCCACTCGTATCCGAATCGTTTCAAGACTTCAAATAAAACCTTAAAATGATAATCCTGTTCATTGCCCACCACGTAAATGATTCGGTCGAGAGTCGGGTCGTTTTGCATGCGCCCCACTGCGAGTTGAATGTCCTGGGTCATGTACACGGTCGTGCCGTTGGAGCGGAGAAGTACTTTGTACCCGGTTTCGGAATCGCCGAGCCCGCAATCCTTGAGATCGATGGCAATGGCGCCGCCTTCAATGCGTTCGGCGCGGCCTTGTTCGAGCGCTTTTTCCACCAGTTTTCGCCCGCCTTCGGACATGTCGCTTTCAAAGGTTGAAAAATCGAATTTTGCTCCGATGCGGTCGTAGGTTTGATTGATGCCTTTCCACACCCATTGGTCCATTTTTTCCCACAATTCACGAACGTGCGGGTCTTTTTCTTCCCATTGTTTGAGCATCATGTTCACTTTTTCTTCGAGAGAAGGATCTTTTTCCAATTCTTGCGCGTATTTCACATAATAATCGCCCACAAAATGATCGCCTTTTTTGCCCGTGCTTTCCGGGGTTTCGTTGTGCCCGAAAAGTTCATAGGCCAGCATACTTTTACAGATGTGAACGCCGCGGTTGTTGGCGTTTTGAGTTTTCACGACCTCGTAGCCGTTGGCTTGCAAAAGATTCGACACCGCCATGCCGAGAAAATCGTTGCGTGCGTGGCCGAGATGGAGCGGTTTGTTGGTGTTGGGAGAGGAATATTCGACCATGACTTTGGTGCCGTGGCCGAGGGTGTTGGTGCCGTATTTTTCGGCTTGAGAGCAAATGGTGGTGAGGTTCTGAACGAGATAGTCGGGTTTGATGTGAAAATTAATAAATCCCGGGCCCGCGATTTCCACGCGATCGACAAAATCGAGGGTCGGCAAATGTTTGACGAGGGTTTCGCCCACTTCTCTCGGAGGTTTTTTGACGATTTTGGAAAGTTGAAGTGCGATCGGGCACGAATAATCCCCGTGATCCGGATTCGAGGGGTACTCAATAGGCGCGCTCACTTTTTGATTGAACGCAGAGAGAATTGCGGATTCGAGGGCTGTGATGAGTTGATCCTTTAACATGCCCCTAACTTAACAGAAAACCACAAACGCAGCGAGTGATTTTAAGTGAACAGCCCGGTGTGTAACCGAAAATTGTATCTTAAATATTTATTCCCACTTTTTTAAAAGTCCGCTTAGCGCACTCATCAATCTCCTTAAAACATTTTCCAATTCTACTTCCTTAAGTTCCAACCCATTAATTTTTATTAATGATATCATCTTGCCATTCATTTGAACCCTGTTGCAAAGGGTGGTATCCGCACCTCCTAAAATCAATGTGGCACCGCCGTTTTCAGTTTTATGAATAACCGTTATTCTCCCATCTTTAATCACGAGTTCTGCATGTACCCTTGAAACAAAAATGGATGTTTTTTCGTCTGCAGGAACCTCGACATAATAATTCTTGCCTTTGGCTCTTGGCTCTCTTCCAATCATGATGTGAATTTCTTTTCCTTTTTTTTCTTTTGGGAGAGCGGTCTGCGTTCCTTCTGGGCTTACATATTGTGCGCTCCCTGAGTCATCGATTGTAAAAGTTCCCAAATTTAACCCCGAAGTTCCCATCATAACAACTAAAGTGGCTTCTCGAAGATCCGATAATAACGCCCCGGGGTAGTTTAATTGTGTTGCCGCCCCTTGATATATCCTTTCCTCGGGTGGCTCTTGGTTCTCAACCCTTTTTGTTTTAGGAGAAGAAAACGAGGGCGGAATGGGTAATTCTGACATATTTTTAATTAAATTTTACGTTTTTTATAACCTTTTGACTCCCCTGATTATTACAAAAATCCTTTTTAGGCATAGCATAAATATATTTATTTGGAAACCCCCTCTCCCTTGAAAATATTTTTCTTTTATGGTATGATTCTAAGATTTCTTTTTAAAAAACATTAAAAACAAAACCCATGTCTATGCTTTCAAAGGTTTCGTCCAAGTCTGTTTTAGCCCTTGTTACAGGCCTCACGCTGGTGAGCGGGCTCGTGTTCCTTTCACCCTTTTTGGCCACTGCGGCTACAACCGATGCTCCGGCTACCACTACGGTTGCCACTGCCTCGGATACCAAGGAGCCAAGTTATGTGGACAATGTCAAAGCCGTTCCCGGCGATGGTGCTGTCACCCTTTCTTGGGATGCTTCCACCGACAATGTGGCGGTGACGGGTTACAAAATTTATTTGGGAACCGAAACCGTGGATGCAGAAGGCAAGTCTTATAATATGGACTCCGTAACGGTGGGCAATGTCCTCGAATACACCGTGACCGGACTCACCAATGACACGACTTATTATTTTTCCGTGACCGCACTCGATTTCGCAGGCAATGAAAGTGTGGATTACAGTCTCGAAGTTTCGACCACTCCTTCCGCTTCCGCCAACGATGGCGTGCCTCCGACCGTGGTTTCCTCCGTAGCAACCAATTGCACGGAACTGAAAGTGACTTTTTCCGAAGCCGTGGAAGTCCCGGCTCAAGATGCGGGTTCTGCTTTCTCGATTGAAAATCTCGACAACACCCTTTATCTCGAAGTGACGGCCGTAACTGTGGATGAAAAAAATCCAGCGGTTCTCGTGCTCACAACGGATACGATGGAAAAAGGCGCCCAATATCTTATGACTGTGGGCACCGCGATTAAAGACCTCTATGGCAATGCCATGGTGAGCGGCACGTCCGACACCGCGGTTTATACCGGAGTTGAATGTGTGGTTGTAGAACCCCCCTCTGAAGATACTCCGACAGGTGACGTCCCTGCGACGACCGAAGAAGACACGACCGCCCCGGTTCTCAAAACCGTGGAAGCAGTTGATCTCACGACCGTTGAACTCACTTTTAATGAAGAAGTGGTGCTTCCGGTGGATGCCAATGCAGACGATGGCATTGATTTGACTCTTGCTCCGTTTGAAATTTCCGATGATTCCGGTGTTGCGGTTCCCTTGGTTTCCGTGGCGTACAAAACAACGGATGAAACCACGATCGATGGCACTCCGGTGGAAGATAGGACGATGGTGATTTTGACCACTCCCGAACAAACCGCTTCCGCGGATTACTTTATTACCGTGACCGGATTGATGGATGCCAAAGGCAATGCCACGATCGGCGATCTCAACAGCTCCGGAACGTATACGGTTCCCGCCCCGGTGGTTGAAACCCCGGTGGACACGATTGCCCCCGAAGATGTTTCCAACTTTCTTGCTGATGTTGCAAATGCGGTTGTGAATTTAAGTTGGGAAAAGAGCGTGAATACCGCAGGGGACCTTGTGGATCAAATTCTTTATATGAGCAAAGACGAAGGGGTCTCATTTGAACAAGTGGGAGCCTTGGGCAGCGACACCACTTCCTATGTCTACGAAAGTGGAGTGGAAGGCGAAACGTATATGTTTAAAGTTGCCACTCGAGATGCCGTAGGGAATGAAAGCACGGGAATGGTGGTGACTGCCGCCTTGCCTGTGACCGGCCCGGAAATCATTCTTTTGGCCATTGGCGCCTTGCTGGGAGGAGGACTCTTGGGAAAGAAAAAAAAGAAATAAGCGAGTTCATTTTATTTTAACATTTTGTTCATGACACCCCTGCTACACTGCGGGGGTGTTTTGTAAAAAAAATATCATTTATGGCGGTTTGATTTTCATAATTCTTATTGCGATCTATTTTTATAAAACACCGCGATCCGACACGCTGTATCTTGATTTTTTGGCTATTGGCCAAGGGGATTCCATCTTGATCACGATTCCGGGGCCGTATCGCATTCTCGTGGATGGTGGGCCGGACCAAAACGTACTTTCCGAACTCGGTGAGGTTATGCCGTTTATGGATCGAACCATTGATCTCGTCATTCTTACCCACCCGCATGCGGATCATGTCGATGGGTTGGTTCAGGTGTTGCGACGATACCGAGTGCGAGCCGTGCTCATGACCGGGATGACGTACAACGATTCCTCGTATGAGGCTTTTCTAAATGAAATTCAAGATCAAAATATTCCGTTTTTCATCGCTTCCGCTTCTCAAGATTTTGAGTTCGGCCATGCAACCTTCGATCTTCTCTTCCCTTACACTTCTCTGGCCGGGACTTCGATGGAAAACATCAATAATTCCTCAATTGTTTTTCGGTTGGAGGCGTGTGGACATTCCGCACTTTTCCAGGGTGATGCCGAACTGGAAGTCGAAAAATCACTTTTATCTCATGGGATTGATATATCGGCCGAACTGATAAAAGCCGGCCATCACGGGAGCCGAACCGCCTCAAGTCTTGATTTCTTGGAAGCCGTGGACCCGGATTTGATGGTGATCCAATTTGGGGAAGAAAATTCATTTGGACATCCGCATTCCGAGACGCTTGAAACGTTGGAAGCGTTGGATATTGCAATGCAAAGCACGGAAAAAGAACGAGTCCGAGTTGAATGGAAATGCCCCTAAATTTTCTCTTTATTCCCTCTCGATTTTTGCCCCCAAACTTCTCAAGCACTCGTCCAATTTTTCATACCCACGATCGATGTAGTCGATGTCATGAATATGAGTAGTCCCTTGAGCGGCCAACGCAGCAAGCACCATGGCGGCCCCGGCGCGAATGTCGCAACTTTTGATCGAGGCGCCTTGCAATTGAGTTGGCCCGTAAATCGTGGCTTGTTGCGGGTTGTGGAGGTCAACTTTTGCTCCCATTTTTTCGAGCTCGGATAAATAATTGAGCCGGCCTTCAAATAAGGTTTCAAAAATACGACTTTTTCCCTTAGCCTGCGTGAGCAAAATGGAAAATGGCGCTTGCAAATCCGTGGCAAACCCCGGGAAAACCGCGGTTTTTAATTGCTCGACCGGTTTAAAGTATTCTCCTTTTGGCAAGGGCTTCAATGTCACGCAATCCCCTTTGATTTCAAATCGCGCGCCCACTTCCTCCAGTTTCTGCCAAAAACTATCCAGATGTCCGGGAACAATCCCCTGCAAAGTCACCTCTCCCCGCGTCAAAAGCGCAGCCAAAGCCAAGGTCCCGGCCTCGAGATAATCACTGGTTACCGTGTATTCCGCGCCGTGTAATTTTTCAACCCCGTGAATCACCAAAGTATGTGTCCCCATCCCTTCAATTTTCGCCCCCATTTTCACCAAAAATTGGCATAAATCCTGGACGTGCGGTTCCATGGCGGCCCAATGAATCGTGGTTTTTCCTTCCGCCAATACGGCGACCATCACTGCATTTTCCGTTGCCGTCACACTGGCTTCAGACATCAAAACGTGGGTACCCTTGAGTTTTTTTCGTCGCGCTTGCACGGCAAATTCTTTTTCAATGATCTCGGCCCCCAATTTGGTGAACGCGTGCGTGTGCGCATGAATCGACCGCTTGCCCAACACACAGCCTCCCGGAAAAGCCAGTTCAATTTCACCATGACGCGCCAATAGGGGCCCCATGAGCAAAATCGAAGCGCGCATGTGCTTCACCAATTCAGGCGAAGCCGTAGTATTTTTAATTTTTTCCGTTCGAACATGGACCGTTCCTTGTTCAAAGCTCACTTCCCCTCCAACCCCTTTTAAAATATCGATGAACGCATGCACATCTGAAATATCGGGCACATTATGAAGCACGCACGACTCATCGGTCAGCAACGTGGCGGCCAAAATCGGCAAACTCGCATTTTTAGACCCATGGATGTGAAGGGATCCTTGCAACGGGATTCCTCCTTGGATAATAAATTGGGGCATAATTGGATTATACTTGATCTCAAGAATAAAAAAAGTTATGCTTGGCCACGCCTTTAAATTAAGGTTTTTTAGCTCCTTAATCCTTTTCTTCATGAAACGTTCCACTTTTCTTCTCGGGCTTTCCATCGTAGCATTCGCCCTCCTGTTGAGTGGTTGTTTTGGTGGAGAACAAGGCCCCACTCTTTTTGATGAAAACAATCCAATCGAAGGGGACGAATCCGCGGTTCCCGTTGTTGACACCACGGAATTCGGTTATAAAGCCGAAGGGACTCAATGCGTCAAGCAAATTCATGGAGGATGCGTCCCTTACGAAGGATTTAATTTCTATAAAGGCAGTCTTCTCGGGCTTCATTTTTTATATCCAACGAATTGGGCGGCCACGGAATCGGATGATTTACACATCAAGTATCTTCCCGCCGAACGGACCGGAGACAGCGATCCCACCATGCTCGTGATGTGGCGCGCTTACGGATTGGATGAATCATATAAGGCGGTGAATGTCACTCTCGCGGAAGAAGGAGTTGGAAAAATCGGGGATTATGATGTTAAATTCGAAATTTATGAAGGCACATGGAATGAAACTCCGGTCAAATCCGAATGGATTTATCTCACCATGGACAAAGATAACCCGGCTGCGAATTTCGTGTTTTTCTTAATGACCGAACCTGAAAACTTCATCATCGACCAAGAAGTGATCCAGGCGGCGGCGAGTTCGATTTTGATGGAGTAAAGAAAATGCAAAATTCGGGAATACGAAAAAATCGTTTAACGATTTTTTCTGGTGGGCAGGGAGGGATTCGAACCCCCGAAGGCAGAGCCAGCGGATTTACAGTCCGCCCCAGTTGGCCGCTTTGGTACCTGCCCGTGATTTTAAATACCGATAGTGGTGTTCTACATTAGAACGCCCAATTTCGCAAAAATATTTATCCTATTCCTTCTGGAGCCGACACTCGGATTCGAACCGAGGACCCATAGTTTACAAAACTATTGCTCTACCCCTGAGCTATGTCGGCAAAGAGCGACAGAATAAAATCATATTTACCTGGGAGTTTCAAGCAAAGATTGCATTTTCCCCTCCAAAACGCTACGAATAAGCCATGGCACTTAAGGATTTTCCCGGAGTTAAACAACAGATCCCCCTTAAACTTTATTCCACGTTTCGTGTGGGAGGACCTGCGGATTATTTTTATTCAGCGCGAGATGTTGAGAGTTTCTTGAAAATTTCGTCAGAAGCGAAAAGTGAAAACTGTCGTATTTTTGTCTTGGGAAACGGGAGTAATGTTCTTTTTTTGGATGAAGGATTCCGTGGATTGGTGATAAAAATGGAAATGACGGGCCTTGAAATAAAAGAGGACCGACTCATCGCTGAGGCGGGAGCCACATGGCCTTCCATCCTTAAAGTGGCTGAAAAAGCAGGGTTATCCGGACTCGAAGAAATGAGTGGCCTCCCCGGGACTCTGGGAGGTGCGGTTTGCGGTAATGCGGGTTGCTTTGGGAAAGAAATGGCCCAACTTGTAGAAAGTGCCCTTTTGTACGATCCCCTTTCCGGAAAAACCAAAGAAGTTGATCAAAATTATTTTAATTTTCGTTATCGCTGGAGCCGACTCAAAGAAACGCATGAAATTGTTTTACGCGTCACCCTAAAGCTTAAAAATCGAAGTCATGAAGGAAAAAAATCCGACATTTCGCTTGATAATGCGGGGAAACAGACACTCACTTCGTTCGCGTCTGAACGCGCCAAGAAACAACCTCCGGGCTTCAGTTCCGGTTCTTTTTTCAAAAATCCTTCCCCTGAAAAGCCGGCTGGACTGCTCATTGACCAATGCGGGCTCAAGGGATTTCGCGTCGGTGGCGCCCAAATTTCACCCAAGCACGCTAACTTTTTTATCAACACCGGGATGGCTTCGGCACAAGACCTCCTTTCCCTTCGTGATCAGGTTAAAAAATCGGTATTTGACCGTTTCCAAATCGCACTGGAAGAGGAGGTTATTATCGTTAAAAACAACCCATAACTTGCCCGGGAGTCAACCCGTCCTCCCGCATTCGAGTTGTATAGAGAACTTTTTTATAGTATAATTATATAAACCTCTCGATTATTATTTATTCATTATTTAATTTTTAACAATCCACTGTATGGTTTCCTCCCTCACAAAGACCACGGTGAAGCAAGGTGCCATTGTCCTCGGACTCATGGCTTTCGGCCTTATTGCGCTTCACTTGTTCTCAGTTGACATCGCCCATGCTCAGCTCATCTCAACCGAAGATGTGCCCCAAAACGTTGCCGATGCCACAAATGGCGAAGGCAGCTTCCGCACCCTGGCTCGCACCATGGTTAACTTCTTCCTTTATTTCCTCGGATTCTTGGCCACCCTCATGATCATCTATGGAGGTGTTCTCTATGTCACATCCGCCGGCAATGATGAAGGAGTTGGCAAAGCCAAAAAAATCTTGATCTACGCGGTGGTTGGAATCGTCGTCATTCTTCTCTCTTACGCCATCGTAAATACCGTGATCGGCGCCGGAGTCGGAGATCAGGCTTCCACCTAAACGTCGGATTTAAAAAAACAGTGGATTTTGATTGTCAAAATCAAGACCTCATTTCGCTCTGGCGAAATGGGGTCTTTTGAATCATTTTTAAGCGAAAGGGGCACCTAATTTGCGACGGTTCGAGCGCCCCCACCTTTTCTTTGAGTTTAAAATAGTCTTTTAAAGTTTCCGGAGCCTCGATGCGGTCATTTTTCACAACCACGGATTTTTCCGTGATTTCCAAGATTTCACTCCGATGAATGATACGTTTTTCACTGGTTAAAAAAAGGAATTTCTTAGTCACATACAATTGCGCAAGGGTTAGGGTTTCCATTTCCATCACAAAATCGTCAATTCGACCCAAATATTCCCCATCTTTAGTGACCACAGGCTTGTGAATAAGCCATCGTTTTTTCTCCGAAATTTCCATCACTCGGACCAATTCCCCTTCTTCCAACAAGGCATCGCCGGAAGAAATTTCCCAATATTCTCCGTTAAACGGCGCCACATCCAAGGCCGCGATCCATTGCCCTCCCACAGTGATGAGCGCCACAAGATTGCCCCTCTCGGGGTCTAAAATAAGTTGCGTAATAATTCCGCCTTTTTGTTCTTCATCAAGGAGGTAAAAGGGAAGTCCGATGAGTTGGGAATACAATTTCAGCATGGTTTTAGGGTAAACAAATGCGCCACAGAGTGCAATATGAGCCTTTTGGCTAAACGTTGGAGGGCGGTATAATGGGCTCATGCAAAAATCATCCTTTCCGTCCCTGCCTTTAAAATTTCGCTTGGCTACGGGGTTGTTGTTTATTTCTATGATCATCCCCGGTTGTGGCCATCCATCGAATACCATTTCTATCGTCAGTCAAAACACTGAATTTATATGTAGCTTTTGGGACGAGGAATGTAGAACGCACTATCAAGAAATCGAAAAGAATCCGGTGGTGCTATCCGGGGATAACGATATTGTTTCGATTACGGTTACGCAAAATACTTGCACTGATTTGGAAGTGGATTCCATAAAAAAGAAGGAAGATCTTATAATGATTTATTTGGTTGAAGAGGGTATGGCTTGTACAGGGGGGAGTGATTTAACGACAATGACATTGGACTTGAGTGAGCCTATTTCCCTGAATCATTTGACGGTTTACAAAGAACCCGAGAATGATAATGAATTTGAACAGGTTTTTCCTTTTGTTGAATAAATTTCCGGGTGTTGTTTTTCTCCTCAAAAAGGCGTATAATTATAAGATTTTTTAAGGATTATTTTTTGTATGGCCTCCCTCCTCCAAATCGCGATCCAAAATTCCAAAGTTTTGACCGATAAAATGCGTCAAAAATTATTGGCTTCCGAGCCTCAATTGAGTGAGGCGCAAATTCAACAAATTTTAGCGGTTCTTAAGGAGGAAGAAGGCAATTATGAAAAAATTATGCAAGAAGATGCGGCAAAAAAAACCGCCCTTGCAAACGATTACAACCTAAAAATTCGTGACTTCAATGCGCATACGATCCCGGCGGCCATGCGTTCCATTGAATCCAAAGATAAGGCCGACGAAGAAGAATCTCTCTCCGGTTTGCTTTCCGAACTTGATAAAACCTAAGCCATGTTGTTGCGATGTCTATTCAATCAGTGGGAAGGGTGGAGAATCGCGGAAGCGAGGAGGGTTTTTGGTGAAACAGAGAAGGCACCCCCTCCTCCAGAAGCGGGAGAAACATCGGCGCCCCTTAAAGAAACTCCTCTTACCCCTGAAGAAGCCGCAAAAGAACTCAAACAAGTGGAAGGTAAGCTTCAAGCGCTTAAACTTGCCATCACCACGCTTGAAAAAAATTTAAGCAGTGTGGATCCTCAAAAAGCTACGCCTCAAGGAACCGAATTCCAAGAACTGCACAACCAAGCGCAAAGAATGCATGATGGTTTTTCAAAAGCGCTTGAGGCAGTCTCAACGGACCCCCTTTTAAAAACCGAAGCGCTTCAAGCCAATGTGGACCAACGCTTGGATCGTATTTTGCAAAAAACAGCATCAACTATCCCCGATTCAACACTCTTGAAGGCAGTGACTGCCTCTACGGTTTCCGCGACAATAACTTCAACTTTAGCCCCTGGCGCCCCCCTCCTTGCTCCCTCTCTCAAAAAAGTCACCTCTACCCCTCCCGATTCCATTGAGACAAAAATGAAAGCCCTCGAAATCCGCAAAAATGAGACATTAGAAAAAATGGGGGGTAAAAATTTCGACCTTTTCTCAGCATATCAATCCCTCCCGACTTTTCTTAAACAACGCATTGATCGCAGTGATGTTTCTCGGAAACAAAACGCAGACCCTTTAATGAAACTACGCGCCCTTGAATCTGTTGTGAATGCCTTGGAAGAATACCAACGATTGACCGATTCCACTCAAGGCATCCGGTATGGAGCGACTGAAGGAGCCTATGGTCCCAATCTTTTTGACGATCATTTTTCGAAAGCCGGGACCGTTCTTCATAATGCTTTTTTTGATACTGCGGGCGGGATGGGAGGAAAAGGCTCGTATGTTGAACTTGTGGGAGCAAGGCTTGGCATTAATCCCGATCCTAATGACCTACAAGAAAAAAAACTAAACGCTCATTTTGCACTTAAGGTGAAGGGGCTCCCGGATAGCGAAGCGGTTACGACCGCCTCTTCTTTCTCCGAAGATTCCATTTCCATTTCACTTAAAGGAAAAACCATCGAGGAAGCGGTGGCGGATGCCATGCGCGAATTCGTTGAAAGAAAAGACGTTCAAAAAACCCTCAAAAAACAATTTCGCCAACATGAAGAAACGCTTGGACTGAAAAGAGATGCTGTTGCACGCCAAGATGCACATATCGATAAAGTTGCCGCAAGACAAGATCGTAAAGAGGAACGAAAAGATGATCGCAGACTTGATGACCCCCAACATCCGTCGAGCCACCCCGATTATAAGGGTGAATCCCGTGAGGATCTCGTCAATCGCATCCGCGAGGATCACGGCAATCCCGAGGATTACATTATTCGATGGGAAGAAAAAGGTGGCAAAAATGGACACTGGATCGCTAAGCGGTTTCAAGATCGCACAGAAGAAGGAACTGCCCAAGCGCCAGCCAAAGAAACGGAAAAGAAAGGGGAAAAACCTCATGAAGATTTATTGAAAAGAATTATCATTGACCAGCCGGTAGGTCTTGGGCCCATTTCTCCCAAAACGCAAGAATTACTTGTGAAATCCGGCGTCAAAATCCAACTCGAAAAAATCGGGCAAGATCCCCAAGCAAAACAATATCAAACTCTTTTGGTTTTTTCTGAAAAATCTCCGCCTGCCAATTATCCTTTTCCCCAAGGGACACGAATGAATTTTTCTACAAAGGATGAGAAGGGTCCCCTTACCCTTACCACCACGGATGAAAAAGGCACTCAAAAGGTTTATTTAGTGACCTCGGATGGATTAACTCTCCCTCCGGCAAAGCCGTCCCCTGCTCCCGCTATTCAGAAGGAGGGAAAACTCTCTAACATCGAAACGAGTCAAGCAGGACCCATAAATATTGATTCCGGTCTTGATTCGGAGATTAAAAATGAAATTACCGATACCGATCTTAATATTTTATCCAAACTCACCTCTTCAACTCCTGAATTTACCACCTCTGCAGATCGCCTTTATCGGTTAGTTGTGCAAGAAGGACACTCAAGAATCTTGTGGAATTCAAAACCTCAAGAAAAAAACATTTGGGGAGATGTCTCCAATGAAAACCTGCATGTTGTTGAGACTCCTCCGGGAACTTACGTCGATTGTACTCTCGTGCCTTCCGGTTCTTACCTTAAAACAAATGAAGGAAATCGCTATTTTAGCTCTCACAATGGGAAAGAATTTGTTTTTGAGGAAAAAGGAAACCTTAAAATCGCAAAATATCCGACCTCTGATCCCACAAGGTCCACGTACTACCGTCTTGAATCCAATGGCGAACTATCTCCTTGCACCAAGAACGGCCAAACCGAGCAAGAATTCAAGAATGCGTCAAAAGAAATACTGGGGACAAGCTATTCCCTTAATGACTTAGCTATAAGTTGCCAAATCGGAGATCAAGATTACGATCTTTTACGTTCCATTATTCTTTTCGCTGAAGATGGCTCTCATTTTAGGATCCGTGAATTTACGCAAAAAGGACACAAAGACTACGATAATATTTCAGAACTTATTCCTCTATTAGATCAGAGAAAAGATTTGGCCCAAACATGGTCTCAATTACCTGTTCGACCGGGAGAAAAAATTCCTGATTTAGGCAAATTTTCCCCTGAAAATTTCTCTTTTATTGCCGATAATATAAATGCACTGGAAAATGTTCCGGGTTTACCGGCCACACAACTTCGTTCAGAAGTGGGAAATGCTTATCTTTGGACCCGATTCACCGAGCCCGCATTGCGCGGAGAACCTATTGATTGGGCTACTGATTTGAGTAAATATGAGGCGCTTATCCAATCCCCCGAAAGAGACTCTCATATCGTTAATACCTTGGCTTATCTTTATCTTGCACGAGCGCAAGCAAGTACATCGCCGGAACGAAAAGCAGCCGATAAACAAAAAGCTATCACCTTACTGGAAAAAGCTCAGACAGAAACACCTTCCCCGAAAGAAAAAGAGGCGCATGAAGCCAATAAAAAATTATTGACTGACCTCAAGGCCGAAAAATCGATCAAAGAATTACTGGATCAAAGAGCTAAAACTCTTCCGGCGCCTGTAAATTAAAGGCGAAATCCCTTCCCTTGAGCTCTTTGTTTGTTTCCCGTATACTCCCTTTACGTCGGGGTGTGGCGCAGTTGGCTAGCGCGCACGCATGGGGTGCGTGAGGTCGGAAGTTCAAGTCTTCTCACCCCGACCAGAAGAAAAAATGCTTCGCATTTTTTCTCTTCTCCCTGCATTTTTCTTTTTTTCATCATTTCTATCGGGGTGTAGCGCAGTTGGCTAGCGCGCCTGGTTTGGGACCAGGAGGTCGGAGGTTCGAGTCCTCTCACCCCGACCAGCAGAAAAAATGTTTTGCATTTTTTCTCTTCTCCCCGCATTTCACTCCCGCAGCGTCGCACCGCGCCGCGAAGGGAGCTGATTTTACTGCGAAACCGAAGCGCGGCATTTTTCTAAAGTTTCTTTATAAGCTCAAGCAGGTTTCTTCAAGATCGGCACTCCAGTCATAATCGTCACTTATTTTATCGCACAACGCCACGTCTGATTTTGCCTTAGCCTCCTCCGCATACACGGAAGCTTGGCATCTTTCGATTTTTTCCTGAGCATTCGGCGCCCCCTCAAAAAGATCGCATAAACTTATGTTGTCGGTTAAGGCGGCAAAACCTTTAGAATACTTATCAAACCCTCCTATGTAAGAATCCAAATAACCGGATTCAACAGCATCGGGACAAGGAAAAACGGTTTTCCCTTCGGTTCTCACATCATATAATTCGTTTTCGCACACCTTGAGCACACAGCCATAATCGTATTCGGTATTACAAAATTTCTTTGAAATATTTTCCATCAGCGTCAGCCCTGTTTTGCATGAATCCGCCCAATAAGCACCATCGGCCTCTTCATCTTCTATTTCATTGATTTTTTCACAAAAAGCCACATCGTTGGTTTCCATGGCTGCGCTTGACAGGCAGTATCTTTGATAATAAGCATCCACTTTTTTCACGCAAATTTCAGGATCGTTTTTTGTAATGGCTTCTTGGGACCAGTTGCCCCAAGCACTGGAGGGGGAAGAGTATAGATAAGTATTTACGACCATGATCGAAATTACGGCAAACACTAATGACAACAAGATGGGCCAACAATACCCCATCGTGAATTCAAGCTTTTTCCCTATTAAACGCCTTAAGATGAAAAATAAAACAAAAGAAGCGATGAATAATCCGGCAACAAGCCCTCCGGAGATCGAAACGATGCTATCAAGGGACCCGTTGATAACGAGGAGAAGCGGAAAAAAGCCGGAAACATTTTCAAGAACATCTAACCCGGCAACCAAAAACACAATAACCGGAAGGATAAAAAGATAAATCAACAAAAGATAAAATAAACTTCGGCCCACTTTTAAAAAGATTTTGTTGGCTTCGCTCATAAGAAAAAAGTATTAAAAAAATTGAACCTTTTAAATTATACATTACTATCAATTCGCGATCAAAATACTATGTAACTTAGTTAGCGAGAGGCGCGAATCTTTTTTCTTGTGATTGCCACCCATGGATTGATTTGCTAAGATCAGTCCGCTTTTATCGGGGTGTAGCGCAGTTGGCTAGCGCGCAGCGTTCGGGACGCTGAGGTCGGAAGTTCAAGTCTTCTCACCCCGACCAGTTATAATTTCCCCAGTTCTCGATCTCCAAAAATACGACTCCCCACGGCCTTGGTTTGGCCTTGGTATTTTCCGTTGTAAGGCGTTTCCGCGGCCTGATCCATTTTGCAAAACACCAACTGACAGATGCGTCGGCCTTTTTGCAATTTGATGGGAAGCGAATTGGCGTTGTACAGCTCTAGCGTAATAGTGCCCTTAAATCCCGGATCCACCCATCCCGCATTTTGGATAAAAAGCCCGATTCGACCAATCGAACTCCTCCCTTCCACAAAAGCGGTGAGGTCATTGGGAAGCTCAATGTATTCTTGCGTGGTAGCTAAAAGAAAAGAATGCGGCGGGATCGTGATCGAATCCCCTTCGATTTCCCGATAAGGGATTTCCGTGTCGAGGGTAATGGACTCCATGTGGGTGTGCTCCATGAGCAAATAATGGCCCCCCAAACGACAATCGATCGAGGCAGGTTGAATGGAATCCTCGGAAAGAGGCTTCACAACGAGGCCCCCTTCCAGGATCATTTTTTTGAGTGTTTTATCGGAAAGAATCATTGAATTTTTTTTAAATTTTACCCACCAAATCAATCCCGGCTTTTAAGGTGGCGGCGCCGGGTTTCCAACTGGCCGGACACACCTCGCCATTGTGCTCCCTTACAAATTGAGCGGCTTGAATTTTTCGCAACAATTCCGCGGCACTGCGACCAATGGTGTTGTCATGGATTTCATAAGCTTTTAAAACGCCTTCCGGATCCATGATAAAGGTTCCGCGGCGAGCCAGTCCCTCCCCTGCCATATACACGCCAAATGTTTTGGCCAGAGTTCCGGTGGGATCCGCCACCATGGGGAATTGCAGTGTTTTAATAGCCGGCGAATGGTCGTGACAGGCTTTGTGCACAAAAACCGTGTCTGTGCTCACGCTGAGAATTTCCACGCCCAGAGCCTTGAATTCCTCATAATGCTGAGCCAGTTCTTGAAGCTCGGTGGGGCAAACGAACGTGAAATCCGCGGGATAAAAGAAAAGCACCAACCATTTTCCTCGATAATCGGAGAGTTTTACTTTACCGAATGCGTCGTTGTGATAGACCTCAAACTCTCCCTCGGGAATGGGAAGGCCGATCTCGACTTTCATTTCTGAATTTTCCATAATGAATGGGATTAAAAGATTGAATTTTGATAGGTTATCATATCACTTTCTTCATTGACCCTACCAGCTCTTTTCAGTATTCTTTGTTTCGTGTTTTAGTATTTAACTTTTCCGTATGGCTCAATCCATCACCGATCTCCGCCGAGGACGCGTTGTGGTTCATGAAGGCGAACCTTGTCTCATTCTTGAAAACAGCTTCATGCGCACCGCGCAACGCAAGCCTGTGATGCGCACCAAATTGCGTGGGCTTATTTCCGGAAAAGTGATTGCAAAAACTTATATTGCCGGTGAAGCCTTTGATTTGGCACAGATTGAAAAAGCAAATGCCCAATTCATGTATAAAGATGCGGATTTCGCTTATTTCATGGACAATACGACCTACGACCAATTCCAATTGTCTCTTTCGATGTTGGGCGACGGGATTCAATATCTCAAAGACGGAGAAGAAGCCATCATCACCAAGTACGAGGACAAGACGATCGGGGTTGAACTCCCTGCCAAAGTGACGTTAAAAGTGATTGAATCCATGCCCGGGGTCCGAGGAGACACGGCCCAAGGAGGAACCAAGCCCGCCACACTGGAAACGGGCCTCGTGGTTCAAGTGCCTTTATTTATCAATGAGGGCGAAATGATTCGCGTGAACACAGATACCGGGGAATATGTGGAACGAGCGCAGAGTTAGCCCAACCTTTTCAATACAAATTTCATATCCGGAGGCGGCGGCGCGGTCACGGTGATGTCTTTTTTGAGGAAAGGATGATAAAAAATCAGGGTTTCGGCGTGGAGGAATTGGCGGCCCATGTGAAAAATGTTGTTGAACCTGCGATTGAAAGGCCGATTGCCGTATTTGATGTCCAGGGCCACGGGATGGCCGATAGACGCGAAGTGCTGGCGAATCTGATGCTTGCGCCCGGTCTTGATTTCCGCTTCCACCAAGGCGCACATGAGCCCCGGAATTTTAAAGATTTGACGCACTTTGTAATACGTTTGGGCGGAAATTTTCTCGGAAGACGTGCGGCCGGGCAATGGTTTGGTGATCACCTCCCCTGTTGGGATGCCCATCACAAGAGCGAGGTACCGCTTATGAGTGGTTGCTTTATGTTGAATCGAGTCGGTTTTTGCCGGACCTTTAAAAATCGCCTCCAATTCATGGCGATCTTTTTTCTGTTTTCCAAAACAAAGAATCCCGGACGTGTCGTAGTCGAGGCGGTGCAACAGATAAGGTTTTCCGTGCTGGGGGTCGATGTTTTCGTTTTGAACTTTTCCCATGACTGTGGAATTCAAAAAAATCCCCGGAGACGGCACGGATGCGATGCGCGGCGGCTTGTTCACGATGAGAAGGTGCTCATCTTGGTACAAGATTGGAATCGGCGGTCTTTTCATGCCAACAGATAAGCATGAAATGCAGAGGGAAGCAAAAAAATCGCTCCCTGAGGAGGCGGCTTAATCTAAAATCGCCGTACCGGTACGGCGAGCTAACCTGAAAAATTATTTTCTTCCCAAAACTTTAAAATTCCACTTCTTTCCACGGTCCTATAACACTATCCCCATAAGTTCTCCCTGGGCGATTTGCTTGTGCCAATATTTCTCCTTCAAATGTGACCAAACCTCTCCATTGGTGATCTTGTGGGACGTGGTCTCTAACAAAGTCAGGATCCGGAATGACATCACAATCTTCGGATTCTCGTACCTGCGCTACGCCGACTTTTGTATAACCACGCTCATGGATCCTAAGCAACTCTCTTTCTTCTTTAGTTAAATCTTGTATTGCTTCAGCAAACAGCTGACGAGTTTTCCCGATATAAAGTGGACTATTTTCGCTTTCTTCTCCTTGCAATGAAACCGTTACCAATGCGCATCCAAAGGCTTCTCGTAATATCCCTATGGTCTCCAGATAAGACTCTAAGGTTTGCTCCTCATCTAATCCTTGTCGTGCAAAATCCATAGATAAAATAAAAAGCGGGATTACGTCGGTCTTCATTAACTGAACGATTTTCTCGAGTCTTTGGCGCATTTTTTTACTTCCTGCTCTAACTCCATGACTGATCGCTATAACGCTTGACCTGCCCCCGCTTAATTCATAGGCAAGCTCTGCGAAATCAGGAAAGTTATCTCCTCGCAAGGGTTCTGTGTTTATGTGAGTTGTAACATAGGGATTAAAAAGACCTACAATCCCCTCAATATTGCCTCTTATTTTCCCCTTGGTTAAAGCTTGTACTTTTGTGGGGCGATCATGCACGGCACAAGACCTGCATCCTTCCGGACATCCACGCGTTGTTTCAACCATATCAATCCTGAATGAATCTTTTATATCTTCAAAACGCATATGAGAAAAAGTTATTGAACTTGGGCAATAACTTTAATTCCTCATGAATTCGTGTCTAATTTTGTCTTTTTGAGCTCGATTCTAATCTACTAATCGATCTAAAGCTGGTTGGAAAAATGATTGAATTGCATCCGTTGTATTTCTGCGAGGGGTTTTGATTTAACCAAGAGTGAGCACGGGTATTCCGGATCTGATACATCATTGAAAAGTACGTATTCGCTCGTGTCTGAAAAAATAATCCATTTGTTACAAAAATCCATTTGTTTAAACACATCAAAGCGGTTCTTATATCTTTCCAGATCTTGTTTGTTACAAAATTGTGCAAGTTTTGGGCCGAATGTGGTACAAATCGCGTGATGTTTTGCGTGTTTGGCTCTTTTTTCCCGAAATTTAAACGCCAGATCTACGGGGCCTATTGCGTTGATAAAGCTTTCAAAATCACCAAAATCGAAATTGGTATCATAAGGGACTTCTGCCATAAAAAAATACGCTTCTATTATTTGTTCCGGAGTGTAAAAGGTTTCGAATTCTTGAATGGATTCTCTTGGAGCCCTTAAAAAGGGTGCTATTTGTTTGATTTTATGAGCTGTTTTTCTGAATTTTCTTTCTTTTGTGGCTAATTCGGCAACAAGAGATTTTAATGATAAGGCTCGAATGCCCTCTTTATTGTTTTCGACTAATTTCAAACCTTCTAATCTGGAAAATGCATAATACACCGTGCTTCGTGGTAATTTTGTTCTATTGGTGAGCTCATATATTGTTTGCGCAGGGTTTTTTAAAAGCTCGAGATATAAAAATATTTCAGCTTCGCTTAAGCCTGCGTCAAATAAGAGTTTTTTTAATTTTTTGTAGATCAACATAGGGATGAATTTAGCCATTTTTTCTCAAAAAAAGCAAGGGGTCATTCATATCATCGTTCGAACATCCCCCCAGTATTTCACCGCTATGCGACGCTTCAGGACTATCTTCCTAAAATCTTATATGCGTACTTCAGCATCTCTTTTTCTTGCTCCGGTGTTTGGTGGTCAAAACCCAACAAATGAAGCAATCCGTGCACAAATAAAAATTGGAGCTCCTCTTCGAGAGATTGTTTCATGGTTTTTGCGTTGCGGCGTGCGGTGGGAATGGAGATGAAAATTTGGCCCAGAGAAGAGACTATCGGCCCCCCCTCAATCACCGCGGCTTCGGCTCTAGCTAAACCTGATGCAGCTGAAGCGTCCCCAATAGATATGGATTCCTCCCTAGGGAGGCTCGGTGCGTTCATCTCCTCCCCTACTTCTCGGTTGGCGAACGAAAGAACGTCGGTCGGCTTATTCAATCCCCTCCATTCGTGGTTGAGTTTTTGAATTTCTCGATCATTTAAAAGCACCAATTCCACTTCCTGTTCCGGAATGGCTGGAAGTTTTTTTTCAGCAGAACGGAGCAAAAGGAGAAATAACTTCTCTGTGTAAGGCGTTTTTGTGGTGTTGGTAAAAAGAAGAGAAAGCATAAGTAGAAATGCCTTATTTAAGCCAAAAATTAATGTAAAAAATGTGCCCGGGCATAATCTTACCATTGCTTCCGCCATAAATACAGAATGGGAAGTCGTTTCGCTACGCTCACGCCCAAATTGCATTTTTCATACAATATTTCTCGAATTTTACCATTTTTTTGTCTAGACAACTGTCCGGACAGTGTCTACTGTTGTCTATAGACATGTCCGGTCAACTGTCCGGACACAGACCTTATTCCAGGTTAAAATCTGTCCGGACACATGTCCGGACAACCGCAATAAATTGTCTAGTAGTGACCGGACAGCCAGTAGATAACAGGTCTAACCCCTAATCTCCACCCCTATGAGCCCTCAAGATTTCACTCTCACGCGCGAGGAAGTATCTGAAAAACTTAACATCTCCATCCGAACCCTGGATCGTTACATCCGGCGCAACTATTTTAACGTCAAACACTCGGGCCGAAATGTGTGGATTTCTAAAAATTCTTTTGAGGAATATTACAAAAAAAACTATGGCCAAATGACGCCCACAACCGATTCCGAGGAGCTGAGTGAATCTCAAAATGTGGCCTTGTCCGGACAAGAACAAATGACCGGACAGGCTTACAATGCCTTTGGTGTAGGAGGCCTCAAGCAACCGCTTTTAGAGCTCTCTGCGCATGAGCACGCGTACGACACGGCATTGAGTCCGGTTTACATTTACAAAGGCCTCTATGACGAGCTTAAAGAGCGTAATGATGAACAAATCAAGCGCCTCGAGGGCGCGCACTATCGCGTTGGCCAATTGGAGGCTCAAGTAAAAAGCATGATCCCTATGGTTGAATTCAAAAAACAAAAAGACCAACTCCAACTCATGGACCGCAAATATCGTGAATCTCTCGAAGAGGCGAGCCGCAAGCTCAGCCAAAGCAAACGCCTTTTTGAAGGGGAGCGCCTCAACAAAAACATCTATATTTCGCTGGTGTATGGACTTTTGGCCCTGCATGTGATTTTCTGGGGGCTCTTGAGATTCGCTTAATTTAGAGGTTTTCTTTTGTTTGAACCGAAATTTCTCCATCCGGATACGTATTTTCAAACCGCGAAATGACTCCGCCCGGTTGATTTAAAATTTCCCACAATACGGTGGCGTCGCCAAACGCATTGAACGTGTAGGGGGGCGCAAGAACTTCGCCGTTTAAAAGCACCATGTCGTTGATGGTGTAAAATCCATCGGTCGCGTCAATGAGTCGAATGCCATTCACAACCACGGCCTCGGCGCCGGCGGCCCACAATTCATTGGTGGTATCCACGAATTCTTCCAAGCCCAATCCCGCGTTAACCGTGATTTGAACCCCAGGTCCTTGGATTGGCTTATAGCCGAGCAAAATCTCGTTTTTTTCGATTTCCGCGTTCATTGTGGCGTAGCCGGAAGTTTGCGTGGAATACTGTTCCAAGCGAGCCTCTAAAGCAGAAATTTCATCTTTTAGGCTTTCATTAGCCGTTTTTAGAGCATAGATTTCATGAAAAATGTCCCCGGCGTCCGTGTCGCGGATTCGGTCCTCGACTTCCGCGTACGATCGCACTTGCATGGCGATAAAAATGCCGGCCACCATTCCGACCAGCGCCAAAATCCATTTAAGTGAAATTTTAAATTTCATTTTCATTCGGCGATGGCGGTTATGAATTGAGTGGAATATCCGCCGATGTAGGCGGGGAGGGTAAGGCTTTCATTTTTTTTGAATTTGAATTGAATGCCGTATTTTGCCACGCGGGTGTAGAGCGCGGGCAAATCGTTTTCGCTGCTTAATTTTTGCAAAACAAGATCCGGGAGATCGATTACGACTTGGATTTTGAACGGAGGCGCGACATTAAAATTGTTGATCAGGATCGTGTTCCCGGCACTGGTGATCGGAGTGGAGGCCACGATGCGTTGATCATTGATCGACAATCCGGTGATTGGAAAAGTTCTTAAAAGGTTGACCAAGTCGCGCAAATCCGAGGCATGAACCAAACTGTTGGAATCCACAACCCAATCATCGCGTGAAATGGTGGAACTGTCTTCGAGGATAATTTCAACCCCACTTCCCGTGAGTTCTGTGAGGCCGAGACCGACTTGTAGGGTTTTAAAATAATCGGAATCCGCAGAGCTATAGGTCGCCATTTTAGCTTCCGCTTCATCCACTTGAGCTTGAAGTTCCGTGAGGCTCTTTTGTAATTCTTCTTGGTCTTGCACAAAGGATTCGACGAGTGATTTTTGAAATTCATATTCGTCGAGCGGGTACGAACTCTCGGGTTGGACCGCGCTTTTCAACTGAAAAATCAACAACGCGCCGATCAAGGCTCCAGCGATAAAAAAAGGGACGTCTGTACTGGGGGATATTTTTTTCACTGCCCCGATTATAATGAAAAAAAAAATTTTAACTACCTCCCGCGCGATAAACTCCTCAGAAATGCCTCTTTACTCATTGTTTGCTTTTTATGGGGAGTTGCAGGATCGGCGGGTTTCGGGGCAGAGGATGTTATTGATATTGTTTGCAGTTTACCTGGATCCAGGGAAATATTTTCAACTGATACAGTGGGCCTCGGCGCCTCGGGCGATGCAGTTGCACTCGCTCTTTGTCCTGCTTTTTTGGGAGAAGAATCTAATGCAGCCGTGAGCTGCTTAATGAACGGACCTATTTCTTTAAAGGATAGGCCAGATGCACTAAAGGATGTGCTAGGTGAACCCATTGCATACCATCTCCTTCCGCTTCTTTCATCTTCTGAACGTAAGTTTACGTAACCATAATGATGTGGCTTACTCCCGGCGACGTTTTGTAAAAGCCACAAAGCTTCTATTTGCTCCGGCAAACTTGGATCCTCGGAGATTGCTGTCCTTCTCCCCGCCGAGTCTGAGGTGTCTTTAAAATGATATCTCTTCTCCCTTAAATCCTCCCCGAGTGCCTCGTTTAAACAGACAAGTAGGACCTCTGGGGGTATGTTCTGCAAATCTTCTCCGGGCTTAAAATAAGCTGGAGTTGCTGTATCTACCATTCGCTCTCCAATGGAGGCCCTTTGAGCAAAGTCAAACTCGGCTTTTACTGCTTCGAAAAAGGGGCCCCAGTCTTTCCTGGCCCCAACAGGAATTGCAGTCGTAATTTCCCAACACTCAGGATTTTTTTGGGTTTTTTGAATACTTGCACACGTGGTTTCCAGGTACGAGGAGTTCTTTGATCCCCATCTAAGAGCTAATATTAGGTTACCCGATCTATTTTCATTCAAAATATCGTACCCGTCCGTCTCATATTTTTCGAAAAATTGGAGTCTAAAAACCTTAAAAGCGGCCCCTAGATAACGCTTCAAATCATCAATTTCTAATTCGTGCGGATTTACTCCATCCGGGAAAATACATGTATCTGCGACAACGGGATTTTCTGCCAATGGAGATCGCGTATAGTCTGGCCTGAAACGCTCTCTTTCTTTATCTTTTACATCTTCTCCTGGAGCGTCCCTTCTCTTAGATTCTTCCACTAAAAATGTTTCAATGGCTTGGCACACCGGCCTTAATTGTGCCCGGATTTCTTCGTCAGCTGCAAGCCAAGAAGCTCGATGGTTTGTCCGGTAACGCCCTTGCAGATTTTGACCCAATTCAAAAATATAATACGAATGATTGATGGTTGTGGGGATGCAGGCGCAGTGCCAATTGACTCCTTGCCCACTAGGTTCTCTGTAATTTATGTATAAACAAGCCATCCCATCAAACTGCCCAGGTTCAACAAAAAATCCAGGATGGACCCGACTCCATTGGGTCACAACGGATTCGACAAGAGTTTTTATTTCGTCCATCCATTGTGCTGGGGATGAATCAGTGTGTGAAGGATTATGGATGTTGGGCTCAGCCTCTTCCCTAGGGGCAAGAATAGTCGCTATCTTTTCCCCCGCTTCAGCTTCCCTGTTTGGACATTCGACGGCACTATCGTGATCGTCTCCTCGCACACTGACAGCAGGCAATATTCTTCTAAAAGAACCATTCCCCACGGGACCGAATCCTCCTCCGTCCGTCAGTACCATTTTTGGCTTTCGTTAAACGTTTTAGGCTATTTTTATAGCCCCGGATTTTAACTCTGTCAAATTTCCTAGATCCTCTTCTGAATCAGATTCACAAAAACTCCCAACATAGTGAAGCCGAAAAAGACTTCCACGGAAACACAAACTTTCCCCATAACGGTTTGCGGCACAATGTCTCCCAAGCCGAGCGTGGTTGCGGTCACAATTGAAAAATAAATGTAATCGTACCAGTGCGCGTTTTCCTGGATGAGGCGCATGGACGGATCCGTGATCCTATGATCGAGAAGCCAATACATCGTGGACATGAACAAAGCGAACCCCGCGGCCGTGAATCCCCATCGCACAAAACTGTGTCCATACATCGAGGTGGTTTCCAAAATTGAATATCCAAGCCATTGAAAAATTTCTTTTTTAAACCAATAACGGTGCTTTCGATACTTCATTTTACATTCACTTACGGTCCATTCTTCTTCATAAAAATTCTTATTTCTAAAAATCACTTCCAACGAAGAATAACTCCGTTCCATCAGTCTAAAAAAATCTTCCATTTCATCCTTGGCAAATTTTTTATCATTTTTTTTGTATTCCTTGAGTTGGGCCTTAAACGCTTCATCCATTTTTCCCAAATACTCGCGGCACTCATCCGTGTCGTACATAAGACTCGGGTTCAACACGATGCGGAGTAAATAATAATAACAAATTCCGCGTTCCACGTAGTCGGTTTTTTCCACCTCTTTCAACCGTTTTTTGAACACGTTTTTGATCTTATCAAAACGGTCGTAAGCCGAGTGTCCTTCAATGAATTTGACCGCATCTTGGAATTCCATAACAATAAGCGTAAATTTACTCTTGTTATTTTACCATATTTTTAAGATTAAAACAACCTTCTGGTACGGACCTTTCAGATTAGGTATAATCCAATCATGATTGGTGTTTTTGATTCCGGCTTCGGCGGGTTGACGGTACTCAAGGAACTTTTAAAAAAGTTGCCGCAATATGAGTATCTTTATCTGGGGGACAATGCGCGAGCGCCGTATGGCGAGCATTCGCCTGAGGCGATTTTGCAATTTTCTCGAGAGGCGGTTGATTTTTTATTTGGGAAAGGGTGCCGGCTCATTCTAGTGGCGTGCAATACCGTTTCTGCGGTGGCGCTTCGAACCTTGCAAGAAGATTATTTGAGAGCCCCTGAAGTTACGGATAAAAAAATACTGGGCGTAATTTTTCCGTTGGCGGAAAAAGTGGCTGAAATTTCAAAAACCGGGCGCGTGGGAGTGGTGGGAACACGGGCAACCGTGGATTCCGAAGCGTATGTGCATGAATTCAAAAAACTTCGACCCAATCTTAAAATTCACCAAAAAGCATGCCCATTGTTGGTGCCGCTGATTGAAGAAGGATGGCAGGATAAACCTGAAGCGCGCATGATTTTAAAAAAATATTTGATTTCGTTAAAAACGTGCAATTTAGACACGCTCATTTTGGGGTGTACGCATTATCCGCTTATGCAACGCGATTTTGCTCGTATTATGGGAAAAAATGTAAATGTCCTTAACACCGGTGCCACGGTGGCGGAGAGCTTAATGGATTATCTTGCGCGTCATCCCGAGATTGAAAAGCTTCTTAAAAAGAGCGTAAAAGGCAAAGAAAAACGACTCTATTTTACGACCGGAGAATCCGAGCGATTTCAAGAATTTGGGGCGCGATTTTTGGGTCAGGCGATGCAAAAAGTGGATAAAATTGTTTTATAAGGAAGGGCAGGGCACCTTTCCGAGGAACATTTAGGAGAATTTTTAAGCCTCCGAAGGAGTGCGAAAAAATTCGACATGTGACGAGGAGGGGTGTCCTGCCCTCCATAAAATTCCTTCCCCATGAAATTCCGCACTTGGCTCATTGTTCTCTCTTGGCTTTCCCTCATTTTTGGGGCGTTTTTTTATGATCACGACCTTTTGTTTTGGGTTCAAGAACATCGGCTTGTTTGGCTTGATCCTTTCATGATTTTCCTGAGTGATTTTGGACTCTTGTTTGGGATTATTTTATTCATGGTCGCGTTGTTTGAAAAACATTTACGCAAACAATTCATCCTGATTTCACTGGCATTCGCAACTGCGCTTGAGGCAAGTTTTTTATTAAAAATGATTTTCATGACTCCTCGGCCGTACGAAACTTGGGCCACTTCGCCGCTCGAAATTTCTACGGTTTTTTCTTTCCCGAGCATGCATGCCACTTTTATTTTTGCCGCTTTGCCGTTTTTTCAAAAAGGAAATTTGCGACCTTATCGATTTTTATGGATCATTTTTGCCACCTTGGTGGCCTTCTCCCGCGTGTACATTGGCGTGCATTATGTGAGCGATGTGCTGGCCGGCGCAGGGCTTGGGTATGCGATCGGGCAAGGGCTTTTCTATCTGGAAGATCGGTTTTCATTTGCTGAATGGGTGAGCAAACATTTCGTAGATCGGTTTGAAGTAAGGAGGCAATGGATTCATGCTTTATCCGGATTGACGCTCGCATTTTTGATTTATATTGATTTATTGAATGTGAATTTAATGTTGTTGGGGTGCGGAATTGGCGCGGTGTTATGTCTCGTCCAACGCTTTATTTCATTACCGTTCGTGACTCCGATTTTAAATTATTTTGAGCGACCGCATCATATGAAAGCGTTTCCGGGGAGAGGATTGTTTTTTATGGTCGTGGGCTCCTTTTTAGCGGTTTATTTTTTTGAGAAAAACATTGCCGTGGCCGCGGTTGTTATTTTGGCATTAGGAGATTCGATTACGAATATTTTTGGACGGTATTTTGGAGAAGTAAAGCTCCCGTACAATCGCAAAAAAACCATTGATGGCGTTTTGGTTGGGGTTGCGGCCGCAACATTGGGATCTTTCTTTTTTGTGCCCCTTCACGTGGCTTTGATCGCGAGTCTTGGCGCCATGTTTGTGGAAACATTGGATCTTAGAATCTTCATCGAAATTGACGACAATTTACTTATCCCGGTGGTGGCGGGAGGGATTATGACGATGATCATGTAAGGGCGCTCGGGAGAGGAAAATTTTTGTAAACATTTTCAAGGAAGAGGACACGAGAATCATGATCCGAGTGTCCGACTCCCATGTGAACAAAAATTCTTCCTTCCCGAGCACCTCAATAGACTTTTCCCAGATAACATTTTTCGCAAACAATTTTTGCGCCTAAATTCGACGGGTAAACAGTTTTAATCGAGTTGTGGCACACGGTACATTTCGCATCCAATAGCTGTTTTGGAGGTTGTAAGGCGGCGCGTTTTGCATAACGCTCATCCGGAGAAATTTGTGGAATCGGCAATCTGAATTTTTTATAAAACTCCAATTCTTGCGGAATAATTTTAAATTTTTTGCCTGTCATTTCTTCTTCGTCATGCCACCTATACCCTTGTTTCAAAGCCGCTTCTTTTGTTAAAGGATGGTCGAATTGCGCCACGCTAACGTTGTAAGGATACGAAGATAAAGTCCTTGGAAATGGCTTCCCATAGTCTCCGGTTTTTCGCATATATTCATTGATTTTCGGCAATAATTTTTCGTACTCTTCTTTGGAATATTGCTTATTCAAAATCACATATTGTTTTTGTTTAAGCCCGACGGAGCCAAAACAATTTTTGACTTGAATGCATTGATCCAAATACGCCACATCTCGAGCCGTCACGGTGTAGGAACAAAATTTGGCGTTGTACAATTCGTACGCGGTGTCGCATTCGAGAGCCAATTCGGACTTTTCATTCGCCATGTTGTCACAGCAATCTTTATCCTTATGGCAGTCGTAAACATGGGTGCAATCTTCGCATTCGGTCACGTAAAATCCATTCACTATATTTTTGGAATCATTGATGAAATCACCGGTTGAATTTTCCGTATTTCTGAGCCGCAAATTTTTATAAAAAACATTTTGCTTGAGCGCCTCAAAAGATTGAACAAAACGTTCTTGATCTCGCCCCAGTTTTTCAAGAAAAAAGGCTTTGGATTTTTCGTATTCCTCTTTGGTGTATTGCTTGTTTAAAATCATGTAACTTTTATTTCGAAGTTGCGCGGACAACAAACAATGGTGGCAATTTTTGCAATCGTATAAATAAAAACTTTCACTGCAGTCTTCGCACATCTGAGAAAAATGGAGATTATAGCCGTTTTTACATTCCACGCATTCCGAACAAAATTCGCTGTTTCGCACATTCAAACAATCCACGCAATGGTGAGAAGACATGACTCTCATGCAGTAATAAAGATGCTCGCTGTTGTACGATGAAAAGGTTAAATAACAGTTTTTCAAACCCACACTGTTGTTGGTGTAATCGCTGTTCTCGCAATTCACAAACATGCGCGCCCAGCGGGGAACGTCGCGCTGCAAAGCCTTGAATTGCTCAAAAAAGGGCTTATTGAAGTCAAAATCTCGACCATAGGTTGTGGCATCAAAAGCATCGGACCACCATTCGTCTTGGTCGATAATTTTAAAAGGGCTGGATTTTGGATACGTGGAAATGAGGGGTTTGCCGGAGAGGCAACTCACGTTATTGAAAAGTTTTCGTTCGTTTCGAAAGATCAAATGCCGTTGATGTCGGCACTCCGAACACGTGTTTGGGGCGGGAATATCAAATTTTTTATAAGCCTTTATTTCCGCTTCGCAGAGCGCAAAAGGCGAACCGCATAAATGGCAAGAAATAGATGAAATCATGGCTTCATCTTTGCATAAAAATAAATCTCGTCGATTCATAACGCCCCTGTTTTTAGGCCAAAATAAAAAACGCTAATCTTAAAATAGCGACAAAAACATTCCCAAGGTTTGGGAAAAGATAAGGCTGAATTCAGCGAATTACTAAAAATTCAACAGTGATTAAAATTCAATCGCTACTCAAAGTCACTTCGCTACGCTTCGTGACTAAACCAACAATGAAAAAATATAATCTTTATAAAAATCCGCCACGGTTTTTGAGTCGATCAATGTGCCTTCGGTTTGTCGGCGGTCTTCGGTTTTCCTCCAGAGATACACCAAATTATTTCCCTCAAAAGCATTGATCCATATGGGTTGATAATCTCGATGATTGGCGGTCTTCGAAATTCGATTTTCAAATTTGTCGTAGTCCGTTATTTCGCAAGTACAAGGCCCTCCTTTCATGATATATGAATAGGCGTTGCCTCCGTTTTTAAGTCTATTTTTGATGAATTTCTTTTCCACGGGGATCAAATTTCCGTCTTGGTTTAAGTCTTCCCAATTCCCAAACGAAAAATTTGATTGCCAGTCCATGCCCGAAAGATCCAGATATTTTTCAAAGGCTTTTTCGCCCTTAAATACTTCGATTTGAGGCACAGACAAAGGGTCTTTTGAGATGGTTTTTACAGAATTCAAAACTTTTAATTCATGGATGAGACGACGTGTGTTTTTCTGATCGTTTTCTAGTTTTTTTATTAAATTTTCGAGTGATAAGGCTTGAAGATTATTTTTCCATGACGTTGTATTCGATTGAATGAGACTCTTGTTTTTCAAAGATTCAAACGCGCGATAAGTCGTGGTTTTTGGGATACCGCAGGCCTTTATTGCATCCATAATCGAACACCCCTTATGCTCGAGGATGTAGGAATACAACAAAACTTCTTCGGTTTTTAATCCGGCTTTTGCGAGTAAACGGTGGAGATGAAGGTTAATATCCATGAAAAATTCCTGGGAAATAAAAGGATATTAATTTACAATATATCTTATTTTAAGTCAAGCTATTCCCATTCGATGGTTCCTGGCGGTTTGTTTGTAATGTCGTATAAAACCGCGGAAATGCCGGGTAAGGCTTGAATTTTTTGAGTTAAATCGTGGAGGAGAGTCTTGTCCATGGGATAAAAATTCGCAGTCATGGCCTCAGTGGAAGACACGGGGCGGAGCACAATCGTCTCGCCGGGGCGTTCGTTGATTTCGAGGGGAAGCAGGACGACCGGAAATTGCCAAATGTCGCGCAAAAGATTTTTTTCAAAAAGCATTTGATTTACGATTGCGTCGGCTTCTTGCAATACCGCAAGGCGCTCTTTGGTGATGAAATTAGGAAGTGACCGGACAGTGTCTACTCGACCTTGACCCAAAAACAAAAGCACGCGATTCAGATCCAGGAAGCGGTTGGTGAGCATCGGAGAAATGGCTTCCAGCTGCGACCATTCCGCTTGTCCGGACAACACGACCGGATGACGGTAGGACCGGACATCGCCCTGGACCCCCACGCTTTTTACCGGCAAAATTTTGGCTAGAAGAGGGGTGCTATTTTTCACTAAAAATGCATCGATTTCCTGCTCCAATTTTTCGGCATTTGCGAGCGGAGAGGGCTCTTTCACACACAAACATCGCACCCCCAACCCCGGGCCCGGGAACGGATGACGCCACACCATGTCCGGACTCAACCCGAGTTTTTCACCGACTTCACGCACTTCATCTTTGTATAAATCCTTAACCGGTTCGATCACGCGGCCTTGGCGAATGAGTTCTTCAATTTCCGGAACGCGATTGTGATGGGTTTTTATTTTGTCCGCGTGTTTGGTGCCTCCGCTTTCGATGGTGTCCGGGTAAATTGTGCCTTGGCCCAAAAGCCATTCGTCGGGATTTAAACCCAATTCTTTGGTCACATGGCGTTGCACTTCAAGAAATTTATCGCCAATGATGCGGCGTTTAACTTCGGGATCGTAAGCTTCCTTCAACGCCCCAATAAACTCGTTAGCGCCCTCATAAACGCGTAAATTTTTCACTCCGATTTTCTCCAATAATTGCTTCACACTCGCGCCCTCGTCCTTGCGCATGAGGCCGTGATCCACAAATAAACCGTACACGCGATCGTTGCCCAGGGCTTTTTCTAATAACAAAAACGTGACGGTCGAATCCACTCCGCCACTGATCAACAAAAACACTTTTTTGCCACGCGCTTGCGCTTGAATTTCCTTGATTTTTAACTCTAAAAATCGATCCATGCTCCACTCGCGCTTGGCTTCGCAAATATTCAAAAAATTATCGAGGATTTTCATGCCGTGCGGCGTGTGCGTCACCTCGGCGTGAAACTGAATACTCCATCGATTCTTTCCGAAATCCACCATCGGATATTGGCCATCGTCGGTCGAGGCGAGCGCTTTTGCGGTCTCGGGAATGGCAACCACTTCATCAAAATGACTCATCCAAACCGGCTCCTCGGCGTCGAGACCTTGGGTAAGCGGATTGTTTAAATCGTGCACGTGAAGGGTGGCTTTCCCATATTCTCCGACTTTTCCCGTTTGAACGCGTCCCCCTAAAAGGTGATTCATGACTTGATGGCCATAACAAATCCCGAGCACCGGAATGTTGAGGTCAAAAATCGCAGGATCACACTTGAGCCCACCCTCGGCATGAACGCTTTGCGGACCACCGGAAAGAATGATTCCCTTCATGGATTTGAGCTTTTCCGGGGGTACATCCGCAGGGAAAATCTCGGAATGCACCTTGAGCCGACGGATGCGGTCTGCAATGAGGTGCGCGTATTGACTGCCGAAATCGAGGATAGCGAGGGTGTCCATGCCTCTACTTTAAAGGAAAATTCGGAGAGTTTGAAGGGGGAAAATTACTGCACCACCGTCACGGTCCTCGGATTAGGCGTGATGTAATTGCCGTTCAAATCCTGAATGTTGCGCATTAAAACCTGATAATATTCGCCGACTTGCACTGTCACGCCCTTTAAATACAAACGCACATTTCCACCTTCCACAGTCACAAAATCAATCTCGGGAGAATCGGTCACGCTGAGCATAACCAGATTCAAATCTCGTACTTCGTAATTGGCCGGGTCTTGCGCGCTTTCCACGTCCACGGGCTCGGCAAAAATCAATTCAATGCTCGTACCGCCACTCATTTCATGCCAAAACAAACGCGGCCCGGATTCATCCGGCAACAACATGAGTTCGAGGGTTTTGTCTTCCGATAAATTTCCTTCAAAAAATGCCACATTTTCATGCGCCTCAAAATCAATCCCCTCAAGGCTTTGCCCCATGGGAGCCTTAAACGTCACACGATAGGGATCTTTGTCCGTGCCGGGCTGCTTGATGAGAAGCAATGACAATGGATTTTGCGCCAACCATTTCGGATTAAGTTGAAATGAATAGGTAAAAATCTGACTCTTTCTGGGTATTAACTCGATGGTATCTCTTAAACGAACGTAATTTACTTCGTCAAAAAGCTCAACCGATGAGGCGGGAGGCTCCAAGGTTGCATCGAGGACTGTCTCTACTTCTTCGACTGTCACACTCGGTGTTTCGTTCTGATCAAGCGTGACCCCCTTTGGCACATACACATCCAGAAAACCCTTGTACGATCCTGAAAGCGGGGGATTGTAGTCGCCGTAATGCGTGAGCGTAACTTCCAGCGCAGCTTCGTTTTTTTCAAGATCGATCGTGTATTCAACTTCACGCGTGATGTAACGATCGGATTTCATGCCGTCGTCGTTGGTGATTCGAATGGCTAAAAAATTCCCGATAAACTCAGGGGAAACAGGCTGAAAATTTCCATCCCAATTGAGACCGCGCACTTTTTCTGCCAAAGACTCATTTTCAAACGTTGCTAAAATTTCTTTTTGATTCAAATTGCGCGTCATAACTTCACTCAAACTGCGCCAACGCCAAAATTGTAAAACCATTTTTTTGGTCATCACTCGAGCGAATTCGTTGATCACGTCTTTTCGTTTTGCCAACGCTTCTTCATTGTGCCGATCAATGTCAGACACCGCATTTTCAAGAGTTTCGAATAAATTATCGTGCGTAAGGGTGTAACGATCCACGCGAATGGGTTCATACAATTTCACAATATCTTCCAACACGGAAAAGTTGATCGCGATCACGCCGTCGACTGTGGTGTCTGGATATTTTTCATAAAATCGATTTAAAATTTGAGTGGTGAGCTCGGGAAAATCCGGAGTGGCAGTGAGATCAAAATAAACACCCGGAGCTGCATTTTCAGATGGAAGACCGGTGAGGGGAGTGGAGGCTTCGGATAAAGGATCATAAGCATCCTCAAAGGTAATTTCCGAAGGGAATCCATTCTTAAATTCAATCAACGCATACGCTTTAATGCGACCGCCGGTGGGTTGGAGTTCGGCATTATTTTGAAAAAGCACAAGATAGGTTCGGTCCGTCCCGGGCCAACCCATGAGTTGAAACATATTGGGCATAAAAGTTCGCAAGGCGCCCAAGGCAGACACAAACCACAACAGGACAAATAAAACCGTGGCTGCAAAAATATGCAAAATCACTTTCCATTTGGACCAATGGGAGACGGGCCAAAAAGTGTGTTTGGCTTGGCGGAAAAGATAACGAGCGGAGAACATTGGAAAATTCTTAGGGTGATTTCATAAAGAAGCTTAATCTTGAATGTGTGGTTCGACAAGCTCACCACGACCAGACACCACGCACGGAGCGCAGCGAAGTGCGCTCCCCGCATTTCATCTCCACGAAGTGAGTGTCATAGTCCCCTTATGACAAGCGCTGACGATGGGTCTCTAAAATCACCAACCCAATGATCATCCAAAACAGCAAAGATATCTCCTCCAAACCGTACGGTGTATCCAACAACCCATGACCAAGAGGATAGGCAAGAATTAAGAAATATGGATTTCTTAAATGTTCGATAAAAATGCCCCACAGGGTTCGGAGATAGATAAAAAATAAGGCTAAAAATCCAAAAATTCCGAGTTCGCTCCAAAAATAAATCAACAAATTGTGAGGGTGCGGAGGGAGCTCCGCCTCCGGGATTGAGGTGCCAATGAACTCGAGCATGTGACGGCGGAAATAGCTCTGATAATTGCCGGGCCCAATTCCTTCCACGAGTCGTTCGGTGATGGCATTTGCGTTGAATTCGTAAATTTGCAAACGTCTTTCCAGTGAATTTTCTATCTTATAATGGCCGAGAAGAATTTGGAATTTAGGGGTTTTGTATTGTGTGGCAACGCCTACGGCACCCAAAAGAACCAATAAAATTAGGGCGATGATTTTTTTGCGGCGCGGCAAATTTATAAATACAAAATAGGCGAGTAAGGCAAACGCAATACCCATCCCTGTGTAGGATTTGGTAAGGAAAAGAATGGTTCCGCAAATTATAAAAGACAAAATATAAGGAATATTTTTAATCTTAAATTTCAAGCCATCGGCCTTGAATTGAGCATGAAATTCAATGGCCGAGAGCAACATCATGGGAGTAAAAAGATACGCCAGCCAATTCGCACTTTCAGCTTTTAGATCAAAGAAGGGATCGATGTAGGGCCATTCGAAACTTCCCAGGAAATTCACATTGTCTCCGGGAAAAATATCGGTGAAATATTCAAATAAACACACCATTCCAAAAATGGAAAAAGTGAGGAGTAAATATTTTTTAAAAGCTTGGATGGATTTTTCGGTACGCAAAGATGTGATCAGGATGCCAAAAAACGCAATCGGAGCAAAATAATTGATCGCAATTTGCCACCAAAACGTTTTGATTTGAGGTTCAACGGGCGCGAAAAAATGCGCAGCCACTGCCACCCCGGCAAAAACTAAAATGATCGGCAGAAAAATCCATTCTCGCTTTTTAGTGAAGCCAACGGTGCGTAAAAACAGGGCATTGATGCCATAAAGTACCACGAGCGCGACGTAATAAAAATCGAGCGCACTCCAAAAATCAAACATGTGAATCGGCTGAATCGGTCGCAAAACATTTAACGCGCCCCAAAAATAATTATGGAAACGGTAATCGATGAGCCCCGCGAGCAACGCGAGCGGGCCCAAATAAATCATCCATTTTAGGAGTACGTAGCCGTTTCTTTGGAGGAATTTCCACATAGAGAAGTCTTTAAGCTGGCTGGTTACAGGCGGGGAGTACTTCCCATCGAGGTACCGGAGGTTCGTTCGTCTGAAATGACGAACGCCCTCCTATACTCTCGCCCTTTTCCCTCGTTTTACGAGGGGCCCAAGGGCTGCGAGAATTACCTCGACGGAAAATCTCCCCGCCCTTAAAGCTTCCTTAATAATATTACGAATTGACCTTAGCTTCCACAATAACCCTCTCGCTCATCGTGCCGCCACAATATTTTTTGAGCAGGGTTTCGAGCTCGACGAGACAAGCTTCGACCTCTTCCATGGAGCTTGCGTCGTTTCCATCGACATCCAAGAAAAGGTTTACCGTTTTTTCAGTAACTTTTGTTTTTTCGCAGTCGCGATAATTCCAGTCGCGAGTCACGGTGTAGTCCGTGGCGTCGAACCAACACAATTCACCAGGCATGATCGGGGCGCTACGTTCATCGCCAATGCCTTGGAATTTTTCTCCGCCTTTTGCGAAATCGAGCGAAAGGGGAAGAGTGCATTGATCGACGTTTAACAGCGCGGTAGCGAGCTGATATTTGACGGAAATCATGTTCGCGATGTCCACGGCCACGTTGATGTTGGGCAAAACCTTTCCCGCTGCCAAACGGCTCATTAAAGCCACTGGGGCAGGTTTGTTGTTTGAAGGTTTTACGCCAAAACCGCGATAAATATCATTGAAGGCTTGGAGTTTTGGGGACTTGTTTTTGAGGGTTTTAAAATCGAGTCCTTTCCATAATTCCTCTCTTAATTTTTCCAAATCCGGATGATTTTTAGCGATTTTTACGCCTTTTAAAATCCCACAACCGACTTTGATTTCCGGAAATCGTTCACGCACTTCTTTGGTCAAAATAATATATTGGGTTTTTAAATCCATAACTTCCACTTTGACGCGCGGTGGGAGTGCAGCGGCATTTTCAAAACGCTGAATCACAAAAGATCGATCCAGGGCCTCCAAAAACCAACCCGCCTGCGGGCCGGATTCTTTTCCGAGCAAGGTTTTGTAAATCGCCCCAAATGCGTCACGTGCCTCGAGCGTTGAAGCTTTTCGGAGTTCGTGAATGGCGGTGTGAAGGGCTTCTCCTTTAAGGACGGCATTGCCACGCAAAACCGCCACAATTTCCTTTAAAAATTGTTTTTGATCCTCACTCAAATCGTGCGCCAAGTCCGGCATGGCTTGTTGGATTTCAAATCGAGCACTATCTCCGGCGAATTCCTTAAGCCACATTTTTGCGTATTCACTGCGCTCCAAGGCCTCTTCACGATCTGCCTCGTGCAAGGGATTCCCTTTCAATTGTTCCACTTCTTTCATCACATCCAAATGCGGAATTTGCACAATAAAAGCCAGGCGCGAAAACCGCGGCAAGAATCGTTTCTCAACTTTTTTTGAATCGAGTTGTGCGAAATGAAACGCTCGACCCAGGTCTGAATTTCCTTCTTTCCCCCCAAAATAAATTTCCGCACATTCGTCGTGATTGTCGTATAACCGTGCGATGGTGTCGCCATCCATATTGAAATCAATGGGCTGATTGGGTCGTGATCGCACCATCAAAAAGCGCAATAACTCGGGGGGAATCATGGCTGAAACCGCTTTTGCTGTGGCGCCCAAACCCTTGGAGGCGCTCATTTTGGCACCGCCAAATAAAATGAATTCATAGGGGACATTGAAGGGGACTTTAGCTCCAAGCACTTCTTGGCAAATCGCTTCAGCCACATCATGGGATCCGCCTGCGGCATTGTGGTCTTTGCCTGCGGCTTCGACATCTACGGGCATGCTGGCCCATTTGACCGCCCATTCCACTTTCCATGGAAGCTTTCCTCGACCATCCCATGGCGCCACTTTGCCTTCGTACCCACATCCTTGAGCCCATTTTACTTTATCTTTTTCGCATCGATATGTGGCTTCCTTCCCATCAAAACCAACGACCGTGGTGCACCCGACTTTTCCGCATTTTTCACACACAATTTGGAGAGGGAACCATTCTTCGGCCTTTTCCGAACCGCTGATGCGTTTGTAAATTTCACGTATTTTGTCCGGGTGCGCGCAGACTTTTTCAATCCATTCGTTGTAGCGACCGGATTTGTAGATTTCACTTGCCGACACCAATTTCGTATAATTTTTCTCATTGAATCCGAGATTGTGAATCACTCCAATAAATTCATCGCCCCAAGTTTGTGCAAAATTGTGCTCCGGGGTTGCTTCACCTGTTGGCCGTCCGAGTTCATCCGGAGCCGGGACATCCTTGAGGGGTTTGCCCATATAGGGACGGTAGGCGTCCTGATCCAGATAAACCGGAAGCCCATCCATGGGATCTGCGTCATTGATTTCATAAAAAAACGTGGCTTTTCTCCCCATTTGATTCAGCGCTTCGGCAAGTACGCCATGTAAAACCACGCCGCGAAGCGAGCCCACATGCACGCGTCCGGAAGCGGTTTTTTCATCTCGAATCAGGATTTCTTTTTTATCCGGAAAGGCTTGAGCGATTTGTTCAGCAATCTCGTCGACCCAAAAAGACATGAAGGAAATTTTAAATGATGAATTTTAAATTTTAAATTGAAATGCGTAAAAAAGACTCAGTAAAACACAAAGCGAATTCTAGAGCAGAATGAGCTGAATATGAAGTGAATTGTTATCGTTCCATGGGCACTCCTTCCATCATTTCTTCGGATTCATGGGCGCGATCGATGTCATAAAAACGCATTTGTTCCTTTTTGAACATAAGTTCCACGCGGCCGGTCGGGCCGTTGCGGTGTTTGCGAATGAACACATCCGTGAGGCCGGCGCGCTCGGTGTCTTCTTCATAATAATCTTCGCGATAAAGCATGAGAACCACATCGGAATCTTGTTCGATGCTTCCGGATTCTCTCAAATCCGACAATTGCGGGATCTTGCTGGGACGATTTTCCACAGCACGAGACAACTGCGACAAGGCGATGATCGGGACATTCAATTCGCGAGCCAGGGTTTTGAGAGAACGTGAAATTTCCGAAATTTCCTGAACACGATTGGTGATGCTCCCTCCCACACCGGAAATACTCATGAGTTGGAGGTAGTCGATGATGAGCAAATCGAGGCCGTGTTCCATTTGAAGGCGGCGGGCTTTGGCTCTGAGCTCCATGATGGATCCGCTCACCGAGTCGTCGATGAAAATTTTGGCGGAATTGAGTTCATCCATGATGGAACCGATGCGTGCGAAATCTTCCTCGTCGAGTTTGCCGGTGCGAAGCTTCCATGAATCCACGGAAAGCAACGAGCAGAAAAGGCGTTCCACCAGTTGTTCTTTGGACATTTCAAGAGAAATTACGCCCACACTTTTGCCGGCCTTGGCCACGTTTTGTGCAATATTCAAGGCAAAACTGGTTTTACCCATGGCCGGACGAGCCGCCACGATCACAAGATCCGAGCGTTGCAACCCGGACAACAAATTATCCAAACTGCGAAAACCGCATGGGATCCCACGGTATTTTTCTTTACCTTTGGCGTCGTGAAGATCGGCGATGCGCTCGTAAGTTACGGCGAGAACATCTTTGATATGAACAAATTTATCTTTGAGAAAATTTTGAGAAATATTGAAAAGAGATTTTTCCGCTTCTTCCAGGAGGGAATCAATCTCTTGAGTTTCTTCAAACCCGAGGCCCGCAATGGTGTGTCCGGCCTTGATGAGTTTTCGTAAAATTGATTTTTGCTGAACAATGGTCGCGTATTGGATGACGTGCGTGGAAGTGATGACCGTGTGCGTGAGTTCGGCGAGATAAGAACGACCGCCAATTTTTTCCAATTCCTCTTTTTCTTCAAGATGATTTGCGAGAGTGATAAGATCGATAGGGCTACGTTTGTGGAAAAGCTCAAGAACCGCACGATAAATCATCGCGTTTTGCTCATAATAAAAATCCTCATGGCGAAGCATGTCGGCGATGCGAATGATGGCATCCTTGTCGATCAAAAGAGATCCGAGAACGGATTTTTCAGCTTCAAGGCTGTGAGGGGGAACGGTTGCGAGGGGGTCCATGTGGAAAATTCTAAATTGGGGATGCGGGATTAGGGGTTCTCAGTTTTGCACAAGTCAGACGAATTGAGAAGGGCATTTTTGTTCATCTTTTTTTAATAAAAAGGTCATCTTGTGGCGCGTAATATGAGGGCATGGAAAACACCATCCAAAAGAATGATTTTCGCCAACGCTTTGGTGATTTGGGGGAAAATTTAGCGGCCCATTATCTGGTTGCCTGCGGGTATCGCATCTTAAAATTGCACTTTCGTGTGCGAATCGGAGAAGTTGATTTGATCGCGCAAAAAGGACGAACTCTGGTTTTCGTGGAAGTGAAAGCGCGCGCGTCTCCCCTGTTTGGAGATGCGGTGGAGGCCGTGAATTTTCAAAAAATTCATCGATTGATTGCAGTGGCGGAAGCGTACCTATCTCGCTATAATTGGAAAGGTGAATTTCGCTTGGATGTGATTGGGTTGGAATTTTCTTCATCTCGTTTCGGAGATGAAAGGAGATTGATTTCCTTGGAACATCTTTGCGATGTTACTCACTGAGCACAGCGAAGCGAGCTTTAACTCCCCCCCTCCCATGAATTTCAATTTGAATTTTCATCAAAAATCCTTACTTATCGGTACGGTTACGGTTGCATTGTGTGTGGCTGTGTTTCTTTGGATTGTGATCTTTAATAAAGGCACGGTCGTATTTTCCGGAGAACCATCCTACACGATTACGATCACAGGAAATCCGATCAAAGGATTGAAAACGATTGAATGTTCCACGAACTCTTGTGCCGTTTCTTTGCCCTCCGGGCTTTACTCCGCAACGCTTAAAAAAGACGGTTATTTTGAAATGACTGCGGATTTTAATGTCATACGAGGCGGGACAACTCCCTTAACCGCAACTTTTGAATTTATCCCGACGGTAACAGAAATGACTGCGAATGAAACGGGAATGATTTCTCTCCCCGAGATTGAGAATTTAAGTGCCCGTTTTTCTCTGGCTATGGATGAAACTTACAAAAAACAACGTCTCGATTATACGGACCCAGCCACTCAGGAAACCGTGACGTGGGCGTATTTTGATCGTCCGCTTGAGAATGCGCTCATTGCAGCTCCTGCATCGTTGGATCGTGCTTTGGTGGTGGATCGTGCTCAAGCCGAGAATATGCTTTATCTTGTGGATCATTTCACCTCTCAACGGACGTATGTGGGAGCACTCCAAAATGTAGAAAATGCTTTATGGAGCTTTTTGCCCAATTTAGTGTTGGTACGAACGGTGTCAACCAATGGAGAAGTGGGTCTTTGGCTGGTGGATACGGATAAGCCTTCGCTCTCCGAACTGCCTCTTTCATTGAGTTTTGAAAAAGTGATTTGGGATGATTCCAATCGAATTATTTTTGCCACGCAACAAAACGTTGAGGCCCTCGAAAGCGCGGCATACGACACTCCGCTTGATGCTCTAAAAGCGCTCTTGAATGGCGACTTGACCGAGGACCAAAATGCGGTGTTTTTTATCGGAGAATACGACCCAAACACCACTATTTATCGCACGCTTTACAAAGCTCCCGAATCCTTAGGGTTGAATTATGACAATATACGGATGGTCTATGTTTCGGATGCTTCGAACGCAACGACTGCAAAAATTTATTTTACGGATGGGGTGAAGGCATATGAGGTGGTGAGGTAATAAGATGCTCAGAGGGGGGGGATAAGGTGTTTCGCGTTCGCGAAACTTTTTATTTATATGGTGACAGATTGCGTTGAAACCTGTCATTGTTCATCTTTTTTTAATAAAACGTTCATGGGCCGCATGGTAGCGTTGGGCCATGCCTTCTCGAATTTATTCCTGCGCCCTGTCGGGCATCGAAGCGTATGAAGTGGAAATTGAAGTCGACATTCTTCAAGGATTGTCGCTGTTCACCGTCGTGGGCTTGGGAGATACGGCCGTACAAGAAGCCAAAGAACGCGTGCGATCCGCGCTTATGAACAGCGGAGCCGAGTTCCCGCGACAACGAAAAGTGGTGAATTTGGCACCTGCGGACACAAAAAAGTGTGGGCCCGCCTTTGATCTCCCGATTGCCGTGGGTTTATTGGTTGAATCCGAGCAAATCCCGCGAGAATCCTCGTGCGACGCATTATTCATGGGCGAATTAGCGCTTGATGGCACGGTGCGACATACAAATGGAATTTTGGCAGCGGCGCTGTTTGCCAAAGAACGCGGTTTTAAGGCTTTATTTGTCCCGGAAATCGATGCCAAAGAAGCCCATTTGGTTTCCGATCTTATGATTTTCCCGGTTCAAAATTTGGCGCAGCTCATCTCACATTTAAGAAAAGAAGCCCTCATTGAGCCGCTCCTAATGTCTCAGGAATTACTCACAAAAAAGAACGGAGATTTACCGCTCGGTCTTTCGTTATTTTCTCATATTCGCGGGAGTGATTTAGCCTTACGCAGTTTGGCGATCAGTGCGAGCGGAGGGCATCATTTACTAATGTCCGGGCCTCCGGGTGCCGGGAAAACGTTGCTCGCGCGTCATTTGCCGCTTCTTCTTCCGCCGCTTTCCGAAGAAGAATGTATTGAGCTCACTAAAATTTATTCAGCTGCGGGATTGCTGTCCCCCAAACGCCCCATTATTACGGATCGCCCGTTTCGGTCCGTGCATCATACCGCGTCCGTGGTGTCACTGGTGGGCGGGGGCTCTATCATTCGTCCCGGGGAAATTTCTTTGGCACATCGAGGCGTGCTTTTCCTCGATGAGATCCCGGAATTCCAGCGCTCGGTTCTTGAAACTTTGCGCCAACCGCTTGAAGAAAAACAAGTGACCATTTCCCGTTCCTCCGGCACCGCGACTTTCCCTTCCAATTTTATTTTTATCGCAGCTATGAATCCGTGTCCGTGTGGTTTTTGGGGAGACGACCAACGCAAATGTCGATGTTCAACGAGTGATCGCAAACATTATTCGCAACGCTTGTCCGGCCCATTGCTCGATCGAATCGATTTGTTTGTAGAAATGCGGCGACTCACGTTTGAAGAGATGCAATCCAAGCAACCACTGGATGGTCGAACACTTTATCTCCAAATTCTTCAAGCGCGAAAAATCCAACGTAAACGTTTTCAAGATCCGCTCATGCTGAACAGCCTTATGACTCCGGCGCAACTTCGAAAGTTTTGTGAAGTCGACGACTCGTGTTTGGAACTTTTAAAAGACGCGGTGGATCATCATTTTCTTTCTGCGCGCGGGTATTCGCGCGTGTTGAAAGTGGCCCGCACCTTGGCGGACATGGAGAAAAGTGAACTCATCCAGCAACCGCATCTTTTGGAGGCGCTGGGGTATCGAAAAAGAGAGGAAAATCCGTAGCATTTCTCCGCGATTTGTTTATAATCGCTTAAGATATGAAAAAACTTCCCAAAAAAGTACTTATTCTTGGCTCCGGTGCGCTTAAAATCGGGGAAGCCGGGGAGTTCGATTATTCCGGGTCGCAAGCCATTAAAGCGATGAAGGAAGAGGGGATTCGGACCGTGCTCATCAACCCCAATATTGCCACAAATCAAACCTCAAAAGGCCTTGCGGATACGGTTTATTTTTTGCCCGTGGATCCGACGTTTGTGGAAAAAGTGATTCAAAAAGAGCGGCCCGATGGGTTGCTTCTCGGTTTTGGAGGGCAAACCGCACTCAATTGTGGACTGGAACTTGAGCGACTCGGACTTTTAAAAAAATATAAAATTCAGGTTTTAGGCACGCCGGTTTCGGCGATTGAAAAAACCGAAGACCGTGAATTATTCAAACAAGAATTAAAAAAAATCGACGTAAAAGTGGCACCGAGTTTTTCGTGCATGTCGATCGAACAATCGTTGAAAGCAGCCCAAAAAATCGGTTATCCCGTGATCATTCGCGCCGCGTTTGCGCTCGGAGGAAAAGGGTCCGGGTTTGCGCTTAATGAAGAAGACCTCAAGCCCTTGCTCGAGTCTGCGTTTGCGTTCAGTCCGCAAGTTTTGGTGGAAAAAAATCTGCGCGGGTGGAAAGAAATCGAATACGAAGTGGTTCGCGACGCCTACGACAATTGCATCACGGTTTGCAACATGGAAAACATCGACCCCATGGGTATTCACACCGGCGAAAGCATTGTGGTGGCGCCGTCTCAAACGCTTTCCAATCACGATTATCATATGCTTCGCGAAATCGCGATTAAGACCATTCGTCATCTCGGGATTGTGGGGGAATGCAACATTCAATACGCGCTTGATCCGCATTCGGATGACTATTCCGTGATTGAAGTGAATGCACGTTTATCGCGTTCTTCCGCGCTTGCTTCCAAAGCCACTGGTTATCCGCTGGCACATGTGGCCGCAAAATTGGCATTGGGTTATTCGCTCATTGAGCTAAAAAATTCCGTGACCGGGACGACTACCGCGTGTTTTGAACCTGCTCTCGACTATCTCGCACTTAAAATTCCGCGCTGGGATTTGGATAAATTCCGTAAAGTGTCGAAAGAAATTACAACAGAAATGAAGTCGGTTGGAGAAATTATGGCCTTAGGACGGAGCTTTGAGGAAGTCATACAAAAGGGCTTACGCATGCTGCAAATTGGGCTTCATGGATTTGTAGCGAATGAAGGACTCGACTTTAAAGACAAAGACATTGAGGGCGCGATTCGTGTACCCACACCGCGTCGCATGTTGGCCATTGCCGAAGCATTACGACAAGGCTGGTCCACTCAAAAAATCAGCACGTTGTCCGGCATTGATTTTTGGTTTTTAGAAAAACTAGCCACGATCGTGAAGGTTTCCAAAGAGGTTGAAAAAACGCCAAAACTCTCACGAGAACTTTTATTAACTGCGAAAAAATCAGGTTTTTCCGACCACCAACTCGGAACGCTTTGCCAAAAAACCGAGATGGAGATGCGCGCTTTACGAACCGGATTTAATATTCGCCCTTGCGTCCGCCAAATCGACACACTTGCCGCGGAATATCCAGCCAAAACCAACTATCTTTACTGCACGTATCACGGCGAAAAAGACGACATCGATTTTCATTCCAAAAAGAAAAAAGCTTTGGTGTTGGGCTCCGGGGCATACTGCATCGGGTCATCGGTCGAATTCGATTGGTGTTGTGTGAATGCGATTCGCACTTGTGCCAAGGAGGGCTACGAAACGCTCATGCTCAACTACAATCCGGAAACCGTTTCCACGGATTACGACATTTGCGACAAACTTTATTTTGATGAACTTTCACTCGAACGCGTGTTGGATATTGTTGAAAAAGAAAAACCCAAGGGCGTGATGATTTCCATGGGCGGCCAAATCCCGAGCAATCTTGCGATGAAATTGTATCGGGTCAAAGTGCCGGTTTTTGGGACTTCGCCGATCGATATTGACCGTGCCGAAAGTCGCGATAAATTTTCAAAAATGCTCGACACGTTGGCGATCGACCAACCCAAGTGGCGCGCTTTTGCCGATGTGCAAGCCGCGTATGAGTTTGCGGATGACGTGGGTTATCCGGTACTGGTGCGTCCTTCGTACGTGCTTTCCGGGGCTGCCATGCGCGTGGCGCCCAACCGCGAAACACTCGAGCACTATCTTGTACAAGCCGCACGTATTTCCACCGAAGCGCCGGTGGTGATCAGTAAATTTGAGCTTGGCGCCAAGGAAATTGAAATCGATGCCGTGGCACATAAAGGTGAGCTCGTGATTTGGGCCATTGCGGAACATATTGAAAATGCGGGAGTTCATTCCGGAGATGCGACTATTGTTTTGCCTCCTCAAAAACTATACCTCGAGACCATCAAACGCATCCGACAAATCACTAAAGACATTGCAAAAAACCTCAACATCACCGGACCGTTTAATATCCAATTTTTAGCGAAAAATAATGCGATTAAAGTGATTGAATGCAATCTTCGCGCGAGTCGCAGTTTTCCTTTTTCTTCTAAAGTTACGGGACACAATTTTATTGAAATCGCGACGCGCGCCATGTTTGGAAAAGTAAAAACCCTCAAAGAACGTCTCAAAACTTATCACACGCTCGACATGGATCATGTGGGGGTAAAAGTGCCTCAATTTTCATTCTCTCGTTTAAAAGGCGCAGACCCGGTTTTGAGTGTTGAAATGGCGTCCACCGGAGAGGTGGCCTGTTTTGGAAAAGATCTCCATGAAGCATTTTTAAAAGCCATGATTTCCGTGGGATTTCGTCTTCCGCAAAAAAATATTTTGGTGAGTATTGGCCGCATTGAAGACAAAGCGGATTTATTGGCGTCACTCCAATCGTTGCATGATCAAGGATTTAAAATTTTTGCCACACACGGCACAAGCCAACTCCTGAATGACAACCAAATCCCCAACACCAAAGTGTATAAAATTGGAGAAAAAGAATCCCCCGGAATTTTAGAAATTCTTTCCAAACGAAAGGTCGATTTTGTGATCAATATCCCCAAAAAATACAGCCACGAAGAAACCTCAGCCGGGTATCATATGCGCCGATGCAGTATTGACCTCAATATTCCGCTTGTGACCAATGTCCAAATCGCCAAACTCGTGGTGGAATGCCTGGAACGCAAGACCCTCGATGATCTTGCGATTGAGCCGTGGGGGAGTTATGTATAACCCATTTACCGACCTCCCCTTTTCCTCTACAATCCCGGTGGATTTGATTCTATTTTTTGTTTTTAAAATTTTATGAAAAAACCTGTAAAAAAGACCTCCAATACTCCTTTACTCAAGCGCGGATTGGCTCAAATGCTCAAAGGTGGAGTGATTATGGATGTGGTGAATGCCGAACAAGCTAAAATCGCAGAAGATGCAGGTGCGGTGGCAGTGATGGCACTTGAACGCGTGCCTTCGGACATCCGAAAAGATGGTGGTGTGGCACGCATGTCAGACCCTAAAATGATCAAGGGAATTCTTGCTGCAGTCTCTATTCCCGTGATGGCCAAGGTGCGCATCGGGCATTTTGTGGAAGCTCAAATTCTCGAGGCATTGGGCGTGGATTACGTGGATGAAAGCGAAGTTCTCACTCCGGCGGATGAGGAATTCCATGTTGAAAAAAATCAATTTAAAATCCCGTTTGTGTGTGGCGCGACCAACCTCGGAGAAGCGCTTCGTCGCATCAATGAAGGAGCTGCTATGATTCGAACTAAAGGAGAGGCCGGAACCGGGAATGTGGTGGAAGCGGTTCGCCATTGGAGAACCATTGATCGTCAAATCAAAGCGCTCAAAGGCGCGAATGAAGCCGCATTAAAAAAGGCGGCTAAAGAAATGCGCGTTCCCGTGGAACTCGTGAAAGAAGTGGCTAAATTAGGAAAACTCCCGGTGGTCAATTTTGCGGCCGGAGGCATTGCCACTCCTGCAGATGCGGCCCTTATGATGCAATTGGGGTGCGATGGTGTTTTTGTGGGTTCCGGAATTTTTAAATCCTCAGATCCTGCCAAACGCGCCAAAGCCATCGTGGAAGCCACCACTCATTTTAATGACCCAAAAGTGGTTGCTAAAGTTTCTGAAAATTTAGGAAATGCGATGGAGAGCCAAGAAATTTCGAAATTAGAAAGTCGATACGCGGAAAGAGGTTGGTAAAAAAATATTAATAATTTTAACCCCTTCCCTATGAATTCTTTTCGTTTTCGTCCTGCATTTTTGAGTGGAATATTTTTTATTCTTTTATCCACTTTTATTTTAAGTGGATGCGCAAAAAATACGGATACGACGGCGGACAATACCGGGATAGCGAATCCCGCTTCAACCTACTGCGAAGACCAAGGGGGGACGCTGTCCATCCAAGAAAAATCGAATGGACAATATGGGGTTTGTTTTTTTGAAGAAAACCGTCAATGTGAAGAATGGGCTTTATTTCAAGGGGAATGCCCTGTGGGTGGAGTGAAAGTCACGGGCTGGATCACAGATCAACAAATTTACTGTGCTATCACGGGAGGCACCGTTGACATGAAAATCAATACCTGCAAAAAAGGAGAGACCGTGTGCGATTTAACGGATTATTATAATAACGCTTGTCTTTAAAGTTATTCTTTTTTCTCCGATTTTTTCCTTTGGTCCATTTTTAAAATCTTTTTGCGTAAGCGCACTCGAGTGGGTGTGATTTCCGCGTATTCATCCGGCCCAATATATTCAATGGCTTTTTCCAAAGTCATGGGCACGATGGGAACGAGATACAGCGCCTCATCGGTCCCGGAAGCGCGAACATTGGTGAGGTGCTTGTTTTTAATCGGATTCACGGTGAGATCCGTACCGTGGTTGTATTCGCCAATGATCATGCCCTCGTACACCTCGGTGGCGGCCACAATGAACAAAGGCCCGCGTTCTTGCAATTTCCACAATGAATACGCCATGGCGGTCCCGGTTTCTCCCGAGATCATCGATCCCACAGTGCGTTTCACGATTTTCCCCATATAAGGTTTGAACCGATCGAAGGAATGATACAACGTCCCTTCTCCTCGAGTTTGAACCAAAAATTGCGATCGAAAACCCAATAATCCGCGTGTTGGAATTTCGAATTCCATTTGCGTATTTCCATTTTCGGATTGCATATTCAACATGATCCCTTTTCGTTTGGATAATTTTTCAATCACCATCCCGGCCATTTCGTCCGGGACATTCACGATGGCCAATTCAAGAGGTTCCATTTGGACGCCATTTTCCTCATGCATAATCACTTCGGGTTGAGAAATTTGCAATTCAAAACCTTCCCTGCGCATGGTTTCAATCAAGACCGCGATGTGCATTTCTCCTCTGCCGTACACACGGATGGCATCGCTATCGCTTCGGAATTCAATGCGCAATCCCACGTTGGTTTGCAATTCTTTTTCCAATCGTTCGCGAATATGGCGACCCGTGACATAGGTGCCTTCCGTTCCGGCAAACGGTGAATCATTCACCCGAAATTCAACCGCCAAAGTCGGGGGATCCACTCGAATGGCGGGCAAGGGCTCTACACTGGGATCGTTGGTGATGGTTTCGCCCACATACACGTCCGGAATTCCGGCCAAAGCCACAATATCTCCGGCACTCACTTCCGGCACTTCTTTTCGTTCCATGCCTTCGAACGTGAATAATTTTGAGATTCTGCCTGTACGTTTTTCCCCCTTTGGAGTCATTACGGTGACAGGATCATTCAAACGCAAAACGCCTTCGTACACACGTCCCACCGCCAAGCGTCCCAAGAAATTATCATAAGCCAATGTGGCGGGTTGCATTCGGAAAGGCGCGTCTGTTTTTTGCTCCGCGGGTTTTACGTGCTCCAAAATAAAATCTAGAAGCGGATGAATATTCACTTTTTCATCCGTTAATTTACGGATGGCGACTCCTTGTTTTGCGTTCGTGTAAATGGAAGGAAAATCGAGTTGTTCATTGGATGCCCCCAGCTTGCCAAATAAATCAAAAGTCAAATCAATCACTTTGTCGGGACGGGCGGTGGGTTTGTCGATTTTGTTGATGATGACTAAAACTTTATGGCCCAATTCCAGAGATTTTCGTAGTACAAATTTGGTTTGCGGCATGGGGCCCTCATAGGCATCCACCACCAATAAAACCGCATCCACGGTTCTTAAAATACGTTCCACTTCCGACCCGAAATCCGCGTGCCCCGGGGTATCCACAATATTGATTTTTACGCCTTTATAGATGATAGAAGCGTTTTTGGCATAAATCGTAATCCCTCGTTCTCGCTCCTGATCATTGCTGTCCATGGCACATACTTCAATGCCTTTTCGAGCGTCAAAATGTTCGCTGGCCTTGAGAAGAGCGTCCACCAAAGTGGTTTTTCCATGATCGACGTGTGCGACAATGGCGATGTTGTAAATTTCCATAAAAATAAACTTATAAGATTCTCTGAAAGATATCCTTACTCTAAACGGAGATCTTTTACAACAAAAAGAAACTGTTTTCAACTAGGGGGCGCGAAGCTTTTTTTGAATCTTGTTGGTTTTCATGATAAAAAGGGGCCGCACTCTTTATTTTTCTTTATGAAATCTCATCCGCCCATTGTCGGGATTCTTGATCTGCAAGGCGATGTTATTGAACACCGCCGAGCTTTGGTTCAATGCGGAGCCACCGTTGTTTCCGTGAAAACCGCAAATGATTTGGCAAAAGTCCAAGCTCTGGTTCTTCCCGGAGGGGAGAGTACCGCCATCGGAAAATTACTCCATTGGAATGGATTGGCCGAACCCCTCAAACAACGTGTGCGAGCCGGCATGCCGGTGTACGCCACCTGCGCAGGATCTATTTTGCTTGCAAAAACAATCACCGGACGAGAAACCGCGGCCAATTTGAAGCTTATGGATATTACGGTGGAGCGTAATTTCTACGGGAGACAAATGGATAGCTTTGAAACCTTGATTGATGTTCGGTTGGGGAAAATTTCAAAAAAAATTCCTGCGATTTTTATTCGCGCTCCGCGTATCAAAAGTATTGGTAAGACGTGTAAAATCTTGGCATACTGCGATCGTGATATCGTTTTGGTTCAAGAGAAAAAAATGCTGGTTTCGACTTTTCATCCCGAACTCACCGATGATCGCACTATCCACCGTTATTTTTTAAGCCTTATCCCGTTACAAGCCCTTTAAATGGATACCAAACAACTCGAAAAACACATTCTGGCGATCTTAAAACTCATCGGAGAAAACCCCAAACGTGAGGGCCTTCTCGACACCCCAAAACGGGTGGCAAAAGCGTATGAAAAACTTTTTTCCGGATATGAAAAAAAACCAAAAGATATGGTAACGGTTTTTGAAAATGAAGGTTATGACGAGATGGTGATCGTGAAAGATATTGAATTTTATTCCACGTGTGAACATCATGTTTTGCCCTTCTTTGGAAAAGTGCATATCGGGTATATTCCGGATAAAAAAATCATCGGACTTTCCAAAATGCCGCGTTTGGTGGAAATGTTTTCGCGCCGACTTCAAAATCAAGAACGGCTTACCTCTCAAATTGCGGAAGGGCTTATGGACATCCTTCACCCCAAAGGAGTTGGCGTAGTGGTTGAAGCCAAGCATTTTTGTATGATGGCGCGCGGTGTTGAAAAACAAAATTCCATGATTTTAACGTCTGCGGTGCGAGGACTTTTTAAGAAAAATCTCAACACACGAACGGAGTTTTTAAGACTTATTGGCAAAGTGTAAAATTATGAATTCCATCCCCAAACCCATTCAAGACTTGATCCAAGCCTTTTCTCGACTGCCGGGCATTGGCCCCAAGACCGCGCAACGATTGGCAATGCATCTTTTAACCGCATCGGATGCGGTGGCCCGAGATCTTTCAAATGCATTAAAAGATTTAAAAACGTCCACCACGTTTTGTTCCACGTGTTTTCATTTGACTACGGAAAATCCGTGCTCCATTTGTTCGGATTCGTATCGCGACACATCGCTGTTGTGTGTGGTTGAAGAGCCGGTGGATCTTATTTCGATCGAAAAAGCCGGGAGTTACAAAGGGCTTTATCACGTGCTCCACGGGCATCTTTCTCCTATCGATGGCATTGGCCCGCAAAATCTAAAAATTCATGAACTTCTTTCACGACTCCAACCTTCAAATGGTTCGCAAAAAGCCACAATGATTCGTGAAGTGATTTTGGCCACCAACCCCACGATGGAAGGCGAATCCACGGCGCATTATTTACTGAGTCAAATTAAGCCGCTCGGGATCAAAGTTACTCGAATTGCGCGGGGACTTCCGTCCGGAGCGAACATTGAATATGCGGATGACGTTACTCTGACTCAGGCGATGGAGGGGAGAAAAGAATTCTAAAAACAAGCGGTCAGGAAGAATTTTTGTTCGCCAGACACGAACGAAGTGAGTGTCCTTAAGAAAAATGCTCCATTTTCAGCTATATATTGAATTTTCAATAATTCGCTGATATTCAATGATCTTCTCAAGCGCATTCCGCTGTGCTCCATGCGTATCCTTAAAAATGCTTACAAAAATTTCCCTTTCCCGCTTGTTTTAAAATATTTTAACTTTAAGCAATCATTGATGTTTTTAAAATCGCCGCCTTTGCTTCTTGATTTTTTTTGAGGCGCTCAAAAACGCTCATTTCCTCTTTTTCAACATCGTATTCTTCATCGGTAAAAAGTAAATGAATAGCCTTTTTCACGCGTTGAATTTTTTTATTATCCATGGCTTTTGCTCGAAATAGTTTCACCACATTATTGTCCGGATCTCGTTTCGCCAACCGATCGCAAATTTCAATCACTTCTTTATATTTTCCTTCATTCATCCACATGCCCATAAGTTCAACTACCACGTTTTCTTCGGCTTTTCCAATCGTGGAAGGACGCGCATTTTCTTCATCCGTGAAGACCAAATAAGTGGTGCGTTTTTTACTTAAATAAATCACCAAAATAAACCCGAAAATCACGATCATGGCCGCGTCAGCCATCTTATTCATTTGTAAAGAAAAATTGAATAAAGCATGTAGCCCCATTCCCAAAAACAACCCTTGAAATATTTTTTGTAAATTAAACATGTTTTTATTTTGCAAATTAAAATGACGTTGGGCCCATCCTAAAACCGGATGCTTTTTCCCGGACCAATGGTCCAACTCTAAAACCGGATTTCCAAATTTCCCAATCGCGTAATAATAACCGACAATCCCGGAAAACAGCATGTGCCCGGCCGTCGTGTACGTGGAACGAAAAATCACGGCCGCAAAAAGATCCTTCAATTGCCCCATGTGCGCAACGCTGTAAAAATACAAAATATTTTCGGTAAAAGCGAACCCTAGCGCAATGACAAAAATATAACGCATGGCATCATTCACGGATTTAATTTCCACTTTGGCCCAATGCAAATGGCGTAACATATTGAACTTGGTAACTTCTTCAAAGGCTCCGATCGCGACGTACGTGAAAAGAAAACCCAGATTGACGCTGGTCACACTTTGCTGCGCCAGGGCGTACACATCGAATTGGGGATAAAGGATCCAGAGGTATTGAATGGCAAGAATCGGTATTACGGAAAAAACGCCAAAGAAAAATACTTTTACAAGATTTTTCTGAGTGGCTCTATTTTTCCCGAACATTAATTTCATCCAGATGAGTACCGGGAGAAACGCCAACAAAATGGCGACGACAAGTTGTGGGATGGATAAAGCGCTGAAATCCGGCATGGGAGTTTATTTTTGTTTTTGAAACTAACACATTGACAAACTGTCGTAATTTATTGTATCATATCCTAATGCGATTTGCAATTTGTTCATTCTGACACTTTTCATTTTCATCCTTTAACCAAATAAAATGAAAAATAAAAAAGTTTGGATTGCTGTGGGCGTGCTTTCCCTCGCGCTCGGGGTTGGGTTGTATTCCTCGGGAACTATTTTCCAAGGCGCGTTTAAGCCCCTCCCTGCTTCTGATCGTGACGGCGATGGAATTCGTGGTTCTGCGGATCTTTGCCCTCTCCAAAACGCCACGGGGTATGATCTCAATCTCGATGGTTGCATCGATGACACGGATGGAGATTCCATTAAAGACAACGTTGACCTCTGCCCCACCGTTGCGGCTGTATCAGGTTATGACTTAGATAGTGATGGCTGCACCGATGATACCGATGGCGACACCATTACTGATGATCTTGATGCTTGCCCCACCGAAGATGCCACCGGGCATGACGCGGATAGTGATGGGTGTATTGACACTGACACTACTGCGCCTCTTGGCACCATCACGGTATCCCTTTCCGATGATCCTATTTTGGATGGAGTGGCTATTGCCGGAGACGATTCTTCTTCCGGTCCGCTTCTTGTCGCCCGATACAAAGTGTATGCCTCAGGCGAAGATTTTACGGTAACGGGGATGCAATTTGAAAATGATTCCGACGACACCAACTCTTATGAAGATGATGACGCCATCAATACGGTTATTTTGACGTATCCAACCTCACTGGATGCACCTACGGTTTTGGATGGACGCGCTTCGACAATTTTGATCGCAGGGAAAGCCACTTTTACCGGATTGAATATGGCGGTTCCCGAATCTATGAGTGGAGATGAAAATGCCATTGAGGTGGAAGTGTATGTCACAACCAATGAAATCACGACAGGTGGCGCTTTTTCATCCGGGACTCAAATTGAAATGGACTTCGATGCAAGGGATGAGTTTTATGCTATTGGATTAACCTCCGGAGCCACAGTTACGGAATCTTCTTCTTATTTTGGAACCACAAGAGACGTGGATGCCAATGAAATTGCGCTTTATAAGGCATTGCCCAGTTTTGCCATTGATGATTCGACCACTTCTCCATGCTCTGGAACTTTAATCGAAAGCTCCACAACGAATGTTTATTGTTTCGGGGTTACCGCCAACGGCGGAGCAATTGCTCTTTATGAACTCAACTTCACGGCTGTCCCTAATCTTTTGAATACCGGAATGTCTGTTGGTCAACTCGCCTACATGAATGGTTGGACGATCACGGAATACGATTCTTCCGGTTTGATTGGTTCGTCACTCGGGAATGGAACATGGAATTCCCTTGATCATGGAGTAACCATCACTTTCACCAGTGAAGAAGTGATAGCTGAAGGCACCACCTCTTACTATGTTGTACAAGCTCCAATAACCTATACGGATAGCACCGACACTTCCAGCTTAAGTGTGTATCTCAATCAAGACATCATTTATTACGGCAGTACCTCCGCGACTAGGGTCTATGAAAACATTGTTTGGTCTGATCGCTCAGCTTCAGGCCACTCCACGTCCACCTCAGACTGGACCAATGGGTATAAACTTGATGGATTGCCTACAGCTACATTGATATCCGAAGAATAATTAAAAAATCATTTTAATTTTAAAAGGGGCCCCAACAACCACAGGGCCTCTTTTTAATTCCCTTTAATCTCAAATAAACACCCTCCCGACCCGCTCAAATGTGCGTTGGGGTATTGTTTTTTGATTTCGGGATTTTGAGTGAAAAACTGAGATTCAAAGTCGTTATGAAGGAGAGAATTTAAAATTTTTGAATCTAGCGGTGAAGATTTATTTTTTAAAATTTCTAAAAGTATTTCTGTGTCTGATGTGCGTTTTCCACATTCGTTTAAATCGAGAAATTCGTACGCGTCTTTTGTGAGAACCGGAATGTGGGTTTGGATGATTTCGATGGTAAAATTTTTGAGTACTGGAAGGGGAGTGATTTGTTCGCCGTAATGTGAACCCAGGGCAAGACCGCCATGAATGAAAAAAGGGACATCCATGCCGATTTGGGCTGCGATTTCTAAAAGCTCTTTCGTAGATAATTGCAAATCCCATAATTTATTTAAGGCTTTGAGGGTGGTCGCGGCATTGGAAGAGGCGCCGCCGAGGCCGCCGCCGGGGGGAATATTTTTAATGAGTTTTATGGTGAAACCCTGAAAATTTTCTGCGTCTTTTTTTACATGCGCGAGCAAGGCTTCGATGGCGCTCATGATTAAATTTTCCGATCCGATTGGAACTTCTTTTTTATCACATTGAATGGTTATTCCCGGTTCTTTTGACTTCTCGAAAATTAGCTCATCCGCCAAAGATGGCACTTCCGCAAAAATCGTTTGAATGCGATGATAGCCCGAAGGATCCCGCCCTAAAACATCAAGGGTAAGGTTTACTTTAGCCGGGGATTTTAGCGTGAATGGGAGCATGAAATTTTAAATGATGAATTTTAAAGTCACCACTGCAAAGCATTGCAATCCTTCGCCTCGTCCAAAGGGCGTCAAATCCTCTCCGCTGGTTGCCGTGATGCCGATTTGGCCCTCGGTAAGCCCTAATATCGTTGCCATACTTTTTTTAAGCCGCGGGGTCAGTAGGTCGATCTTTGGCCTTTTCCCTTCCAACTGAAAGCCGACATGATGAATTTTAAATCCTTTTTCATTCATTTTCTTTAAAATTTTATCCAAATATTTTCGACTGTTTTTCACTCCTTTTTTAAGGCACATTGGATCTGCAATTTTCCCCAGAGAATAGCCCTCACCGAGCGCTTGTAATAACGCATTGCACAAGGCGTGGATCATCACGTCTCCGTCCGAATTTGCGATCATTTTGGGTTCTTTTTTCAAGAAAACTCCACCCAATGTCAGCCCCTTTTTTGTTAAAGAAAATCGATGACTGTCTTGCCCAATTCCGGTGCGTTGAGTTCCTCCTTCGATTAAAAATCGCGCTAAATCCAAATCTCGTTGCGTTGTGATTTTAAAATTATACGGGCTCGCAAGAATCCACTTTGGCTGAAGCCTCAATTGCTCCACCAAACTCATTTCATCCGTGCCTTTTAGGCGTTTTTTAAGCGCTTTTTTATACAAATCGACAGTCATGGCTTGAGGCGTTTCCGCTTGCCCCATGGTCTCGCGATTCACGGTTTTTTCAATAAAACCGTTGTGAAGTTTTTTCAATGTTGCGGTGGCCGGATGGCCCACGCATGCGGCTCCATATTTTTGACTCGCGCGGAGGACTTCCGTGATTTCTTTTTGTGTGACCAATGGATTCGCGGCGTTGTGAAAAAGGACAATATCGTTGGGTTGTAAATTTTTTAATTTTTTAAATCCTTGAATTGCACTTTCTTGCCGAGTCCCACCTCCCATCGCCACAATAACCTTGCCTATTTTATGATCCTTGAGCCATTTTTTAGCCTTATCATTATCTTCTCGACGCACCACCAACACCACTTGCTCGACCTGCGGATGACTTAAGAAAACATTCAATGAATACGCGAAAACCGGTTGGCCCCCTATCTTTTCCCACTGTTTTGAAACACCAGCGGTTCGCACACTTTTTCCGGCCGCCAACAGAACAACTCTACCTATTGACTTTTTTATATTTTCATTCATAATTCCAATTTCTTAAGAAAGAGCCCCGTTATTATAGATCGATCTTACTTTTTAAAGAAATTTTTATGGCAGAAACCGCTGAAGAACTTCACTTGTTCGCGGTTGATGATGAAACTCCAAATCGTATAATGGCTTCTCGCGTTGCAACAAGCGCTCAGTTTATCCCTCATATTTGCCCGGACGGAACCGAATTCATGGCAGCCATTCAAGCCCATTTATCTCAGTCTCAACAACCTCCCCGCGGAATTGCATTGCTGGATGGGATGGTTGCTCCCGGCTCACACGGGGTAGAGCTGGTGCAAACATTAGATGAAGCCGGATACCTTGTGCGAAGAAACCAAATCTTAGAGAGAGGCCAGGTTGATCGTGCTTTCCTTCTTGCCTTTCTTTACTCCGGAGGGATTGATTCTACCATGACATCCCTTCTCCAAAAGCAACTCAATGGTAGATTATGGACTGGGCTTATGCTGAAACCGACTATGCTTAATAAAGTGTTTCCTTATCTTAAAGTCCTTGTTTTAAACAATGACCCGGCTGCGGTGCAGGCTGCATTGGAGTATTTCGACACAAAAACACAAGCATTTTTAGACACCATTGATCAGTAGTCTTTTTAATACACGCTCTTTAAATAACATTTTTCGCAATAGACTTTTGCCGGAGACTCGGGCGGATAAGAAGTTAAAATAGCCTCATGGCAAGCGTCGCACAATCGGCTCCACAAGCGTCGCGGGTTGCGTTGCGCAATGCGCTCGAGGTGCCGTTGATCCGGATGTTTGCGCGGGATCGGGAGATTTATGCGACGATAAAAGTCCAATTCCTGCGGGATGATTCGATAATTACGCCCTGTTTTTTTACACGCCAAAATTTCGTAACAAATGCTGTCCGGCACGTCTTTTATATTTTGTGGAAGGGTCACGGATTGAGGTTGAAATTCCTTTTGATCCTCTTCTTTCCAACACCATTGTTTTTCTTTTACTTGTTCGCGAGTGAGTGGAAAATATTCCTGGGCCACGGTCTCGTTGTACGCAAATGGGCTGATGGAAATGGGAAAAAACTCACCCCATTCTTTTGTCTTTTGCATGTGCGCAATCAGGAGTGGCACTAACTCTTCATATTCCACTTTTGTGTATTGTTTATTAAAAATACAATACTTGCGATTCCTCAAATTCGTACACCCGAAAAGCGATTCGCAATTCACACAATAATCGGAATAAAAAGTCTCATTGGTATGACGGCAAAACAATGAAAAAAAGGTCCGCTTGGTGCTGTACATTCCCAGGTATTCGTAACACAACTCGTTTTCTTCCGTATAATTGTTGTCGTAACAATCCTTGAGGTCCACCACTTGAGCACAGTAGGCACAATCCTCGCATCGGTCTGCGAAAAACGACTCGTGCGTGTTTTTGGAATTAAACACATGACTGCCGCTCACATTTTCCGAATGCGTGGCCAATAGGGCGCGATGAGGCATTATTTTTTTGAGTTTTTCAAGTCCCTCTTTCATTTTTTTATGGTGGTCGGGGTTGCATAAATCGATGGCCTTTTTTCGCTTAAAATATTCTCCTTTAGTCAATTGTTTATTGAACAAACAATATTCTTTTTTTCGAAGCCCCATGCACCCAATGCACTCCGAACATCCCTGTAAATCAAAGCAATACAAAAGATCGTGGCTGTTGTTGCAGTCCTGACAATACATGCCTTGATACAATTTTCGGCAATCCATGCATTCGTAACATAATTCACAGTCGCGCAGAACCAAAGTGTCTACGCAATTTTTGGAATAATACGGCGATCCATAATAACAATCCTCCGAGTAAACTGACCCAAAAATAAGGTAACTATTTTTTGTGTCTCCGGTGAAATTGCAATAATCACTGTTCACATTATTCACGTTGAGCAATGCAATCCGTGGCACGACCCGAATCAAGTCACTCAACTGATCGAAAAAAGGGCGATTCCAATCGATGGACCGACCATAATCAATGCCATCCCAGTTGCTTTGCCACCACACATCCTGCGCATAAATTTTATAAGGACTTCCCGGGGGATACATGGAAATAATTTCTTTACCGCTGCCATTGCATTTGTTTTTATACAAATGGCGTTCGTTGCGAAAAGCGAACCGGCGTTGCTGGCGACAGAGTGGGCAATGAGTGGGCTCCGGGATTGAAAAAGATTGCTTTCCGATTTTAAAAGCGATTTTTTCATAAAATTCCCGGTCTTGGTTCGAGACCTCAAACGGCTGTCGGCATTGGATACATTGTTTTTGACGCATGATTGCAAAATTCTAAAAAGATGCCTCAAACGTAATTTATTGTTACATTATTGTAAACATAAAAATCTTTTGTCTTGATTTTTTACCTTAAAAAGGCCTAAAATTACTGTGCATTATCTTGCACAACAATGCTCCAACAAACTCCTATTACCGAATTTCTGGAAAAATTAGGCTTTGACGAAAAAGAAAGTCGAGTGCTTTTAAGCGTGATTCGTCTTGGCGCGCAACCTGCTTCCGTGATCGCCAAACACTCCAAACAAGATCGCACCACCACGTATCGTATTTTAAAAATGCTTTGCCAAAAAAAGATCCTGGCGCAATCCAATCATCACGGAGTCACGGTTTTTTATCTTGAAAAATTGTCCGATATTTCCCGCTACATTGAACAGCAAAAACAAAAACTCGAAACCCTTCGTAAGGAATTTGAGGTGCTTTCTCCCGACCTTTCAGCCTTACGTTCCAGTGTTCAAGAACTCCCCCGAATCCAAATTTACGAAGGGTATGATCGACTTGAAGCGTTTTATCGCGACATCATTGATCGCACCTTGGAACAGGGACTCCTGTTGATCCGCATTTTGGGTTCCAACACCTTCAGTCAACAGCTTGAACGCAAAGATTTGGGAGACATCATCAAAACGTTTGAAAAAGACATGAAACAACACGCGATCGAGTCCGATATTTTAATCGCGCAAGGAAATCTCACTCGGGAATGGCTCACTCAATTGCCGTCGTTTAAAGCCATGGCGGATTTACCTGCGGCCGGAGGTGCAACGAATGTGATTTTAGTGGGAGAGAGTGTTTTCATGGTTTCGTTCCGTGATTTTCCGGTGGGAATCCGCATCGATCATCCGGACATTGCGCAGACCATGCACTTTTTGTTTGATATGGGACGGAAAAAAATTTAAAAACCATCTATGAAACCCTATGAAAAACTAGCTTCTTTGTATCAGCAAAATTGGGGTACGTTCAGCCTAGGATATTTAAAATTACTCGATCACATTTCCCGGAAATTTAAATTTTATCCTTCTACGATTTTAGATATTGCTTGTGGAACCGGGAATTTACTTTCCAAGCTTCATAAGCAAGGCTTTAAGGTCGTAGGTTCTGATATTTCTCCTGAAATGATAAGCGTAGCCAAAATAAAAAATCCTTCAATTGAGTGGAAAATAATTGATATGTCTAAGCTAAATTTAAAAAGGACTTTCGATTTAATTCTCTGCCCATTTGATTCACTAAATTATCTTTTAAATGATAAACAAGTTGACTCCACTTTTTCTAAAGTCTACAAACATCTAAATAAAAATGGATTTTTCATTTTTGACATAAATACTCCGAATCTTTATGAGGCAAAACATCACGGCATTATTAAAAGAGAGGTTAATGGTGTGAAATTTAAACAGATATTGAAGTACGATTGCGTCAAACAACTGGCTTCCACTACTTTTGAATTCGGAACTGATGAAAACGAAAAGCATATTCAAAAAGCCTATCCCAAAGATGGGATTACGAAAAAACTAATTTTCCATAAATTTAAAATATTAGACACCTACGCAGATTTAAAATTCAATAAAGTAAAAAAACTTTCCGAAAGAATCTTTTTTATTGCTCAAAAATAAAAAGTGCCTTTTTAATTTCTTCATAAATCCCTAAAAACCCAATTTCCCCATTTAAAAATTCCTGAACGGCTTTTTCGTTGGCCGTCACCAAACGAGCTGGAGCATCGCCCCTGAGTTGTACTGCTTTTTTTGCCAACCTTATTCCCTCCAATACGGTTTGATCCGCCGGGAAAAACTCAAGTTTTTGATTTTTTAATATATTCTCCGAAAATTTAAACGCTTTAAAATCCATGGGACTGCGATCCGGATAATGCAGGGCAAAATGAATCGGAATTTTCATGTCCGGGCACGACGCATGCATCAATAAATTGCCGTCTTTTAACTGCACCATTCCGTGCACTAGTCCTTGCGGATGGATCAAAATCTCAATTTGATCATAATCGAATCCGAATAAATGATGCGCTTCGATGATTTCAAATCCTTTATTCATGAGGGTTGCGGAATCGATGCTGATTTTATTCCCCATTTTCCACACCGGATGCTTTAGCGCTTGTTGAGTAGTGACTTTTTTTAATTCTTGCTTGGATTTTCGCCAAAAGGGACCGCCCGAGCATGTGAGAATAATTTTGGCCACGTCCTCTTTTTTCACGTTTTGCAAACATTGAAAAATAGCCGCATGCTCGGAATCTACTGGGATGATTTGGGCTCCGGTTTTTCGGGCGAGTTTCATTAATTTTTCACCTTCCATCACAAGGGCTTCTTTATTCGCCAAGGCAATGGTTCGACCCTGCTCGATCGCGCTACGTAAAGGGAAAATTCCGGCTTGTCCGGACACGGCAATCAACACTAAATCCGCCTTTATTTTTCGCACAAAATCCGACAAGCGCCGGGGTTCATCTTGTGTGAGTAAAACATTATCCGTTTGAAATTGTTGAGCTTGTTTTTTTAATAACGCGGCGTTTTTATTTGCGCTCAATCCCACTACTTCGAACGCGTCTTTTTCTTTACGAATCACCTCGAGCGCTTGCGTGCCGATGGAGCCGGTGGAGCCGAGGATGAGAATGCGACGAGGCAAAGGGAAAGAAATTAAAAATTATAAATTTTAGACTTTAAATTGAGAATCCGTTTTGGAACGGATCAGCGTCAAAAATTCTTTAAGAAGGTCTTTTTCCGGAATACCGCTTTTATAAAGCTTGCCTTTGTAATAAATATTGCCCTGTTTTCGGCCTCCGGCAATGGCGAAATCCGCTTCCCGCGCTTCCCCCAAAGCATTTACGGTACATCCCAGGACTGAAATATTGAGAGCTCCTTTGATTTTTTCATCACGAATCATGGCTTTAACGGAATCCACTAAAGCCAAAAGGTTGATTTCGGTTCGACCGCACGTGGGACAAGAAATAATATTGGGTTCTTTTTTATAAAAATTTAAGGATTTTAAAATTTCTTTGGCTGCCCGCACTTCCTCGCATTTGTCATGCGTAGTGAGAGAAACGCGTAACGTATCGCCAATGCCCTGACGTAAAAGCACACCCATACCGACTGCGTTTTTAATACATCCTTCAAAGGTCGGGCCGGCTTCGGTGACCCCCAAGTGAAAGGGAACATCACCCATTTTAGCCGCCAATTCATAGGCCCGAATCATGTCCGGTACATGACTGCTCTTGATCGACAATACGAGATTTTTAAAATTTCGATCTTGGAAAAACCGAACCCACCGTTTGGCCGATGCCACCAACGCTTCGGGTGTGGGGTGGCCATATTTTTCCAATAAATCTTTTTCCAAGGACCCGCTGTTCACGCCGATTCGAATGCAGGCTTTGTGTTTTTTCGCTTTTCGAATAAGTTCTTCCAGCGATTTAATCCCGATTGCATTCAATACAGACAACTTTCCTTGTGGAGCGATCATATTCCCCGGATTGATTCGAATTTTGTGCGCACCTTTTTCGAGTGCCAAGGAAGCAAGCCGTGGGTCGTAATGGATGTCTGCGATCAAAGGAATGTGAATTTTTCGTAAAATGTCAGGAAGAGCATCAACGGCTTTTTGGTGAGGCACGGCCACACGAATCAAGTCACACCCTTCCTTTTCGAGCTCCAAAATTTGCTGAATCGTGGCTTTTGTGTCTTCTGTTTTCGTGGAACACATCGACTGAATCGCGATCGGATGATTGGCGCCTATTTTAACATCCCCGATCGTGGCGAGGGCGGTTTTCCGGCGAGAAATAAAATTTCGAGATTTGATTTTCATAAGACTTTTAAAAAATGCCATTCACGGGATGAAATTGCAAGAGACGCTCCTGTTATAAGGGGAGGAGAGAAGAATTTTTATTCACATGGGAGCGAAATGTCTCGGATCATGAGTCGCTGACATTTCTTCCTTAAAAATGTTCATGAAAATTTTCTCCTCCTCCCCTATTCAAAAGTTCTCAAATCCCTTTGAGGTATTTTCTCCTTGACTTCAGAAGCATCTTTTCCCTACAATTCCCAGGCGAATCGGGCGTTTTGCCCTTGCTCTTGTTTCTTTAACGTCTTTTTGTATCACCAAAAAAAATCGAGTCAATGAGGGAATTCGGGTTCCCACCGTACGCCTCATTGGAGCCAATGATGAACAGATCGGAATTCGTGGCATTGAAGAAGCCCGCCGTATGGCGCTTGAAGCGGGACTGGATCTCGTTGAAGTTGCCCCTAATGTCAATCCTCCCGTCTGTAAAATCATGGATTTCGGAAAATTTGTCTACAAATTGAACAAATTGGCGCAAAAACAACGCGCGAGACAAAAAAAACATGAGATCAAAGGAATTCGATTGAGCGTTCGCACCGACAAGCACGACCTTGAAACCAAGATCAAAAAAGCTCGTGAATTTCTCGGGGATGGTCACAGCCTTAAGGTCACTTTGATTTTTAAGGGCCGTGAAATCGCTCATTCCGACTTTGCCCTTGAAAAAATGATCACCATGCGCGACGCGTTGGTGGATGTGGCCAAAGTGGATCAAGAGCCCAAGAAACAAGGTTACAATCTTTTTATGGTTTTATCTCCTATTAATCACTAAATTGTATGAAGCAAAAAATTCATCGCGGAGTCAAGAAACGCTTTAAATTAAGTGGCGGGAAAGACCCAAAAGTCATTGGTCGCAAAGCCGCGGCTCGCCATCGCTTGACCAGTAAAAACAAACGCCAAAAACGCCAACAACAAGGGGCTTTCTTGATGTCTGCTCCCAGCGCAAAGACGATCCGCAAAATGATGTAACAGACACGAGTGTAACGAGTGTCCGCATCCCGTATTTTTCTTCCCTGCATTTCAATCCAATATTTAAATTCTAAAATTCTCATCTATGACTCGCGTAAAACGTGGCGTAACTCAAACTCGAAGACACAAAAAATTTCTTAAACTGGCCAAAGGATCCCGTTTGGGACGCAGTAAGTTGTACGCGGAAGCCCGCCGTTGCGTCATGAAAGGCGGAACGTATGCGTACACCCATCGCCGTCAAAACCGCCGCTTTTATCGTGGACTTTGGATCACCCGCATCAATTCCGCCCTCAAGGAATATGGTATGAACTACAGCCGTTTTATCAATGCGCTTTTTATGAAACAAGTGGATTTGGATCGCAAAATCTTAGCGTATCTTGCGGCTGAAAAACCTGCAACATTTGCGGAAGTGGTGAAGGCGGTCAAATAAAAAATACGAAGAGCGCACTGCGCTTCGCTTCGTGCGTGGTATAATCACCGCAATGAAACAATGGATTAAGAAACTGGTTCTTTTTTATATTGAGCGCGTGGCAACGTGGCGGCTTAAAAAAATCCAACCTAAAATCATTGCCATCACGGGGTCTGTGGGGAAAACGAGCACTAAAGAGGCTATTTTTACCGTGACGAATGCGGCAACAACCGCTCATCGAAGCCGGGGGAACCTCAATACGGAATTTGGCGTGCCGCTCACGATTTTAGAGCAACCTTCGGGGTATTCTTCGTTGTTTCGATGGTTGAAAATCTTTTGGAATGGATTTTGGGGCACGCTTTTTTTGAAAAAAAATCCTTACACCACGCTCGTGTTAGAAATGGGGGCGGACAAACCCGGGGATATTGCTTATTTCATGAAACGGTTAACTCCTCAAGTTGGAGTTATAACTACGATCCAACCGTCGCATCTCGGACCCGAACAATTTGGGTCAATTGAAGAAATTTTTGAGGAGAAATCGCGTTTAGTGAAGGCTTTACTCAAAGAGGGGCTCGCAATTCTCAACGCCGATGATGCTCGGGTGGCTTCGCTTAAATCGGAATTGAAATGCCGGGTGGCGCTTTTTGGCGCAAAAAAAGAAGCGGATTTTCGCGCCGAGGACATAAAAAGCGATGAAAAAGGACTGAGGTGCCGTGTGGTTTATGAAAAAATCTCCGAGTCCTTTCATTTTCCATATCTTTTAGGGAATCATCAAATTTATACCGTGCTCCCGGCGATTGCGGTTGGCGTCCTCCTATTTAAGCTTTCGCTTCCCAAACTTGCGTCTATTTTAAAGGATTTTCAACTTCCGCCCGGCAGAATGAACCCGATTCCCGGGATTCACGACACCCTCCTCATCGACAGCTCTTACAATGCCTCTCCCGAGTCCATGCGGGCCGCATTGGAGGTGCTTAAGCCCATGCCCGGACGACGCATTGCCGTGTTGGGCTCCATGAATGAATTGGGGGAGGCCTCACATAAAGCTCATGTGGAGGTAGGACAATGGGTTGCGTCTTCGTCCGATGTTTTGGTGACGGTCGGGGAAAAAGCCCATGACATTGCCAAGTCCGCTCTTCGACACAATTTCCTTCAAGATCAAATTCACGAATTCGATACCGCGTTGCAAGCCGCGAATTTTCTTCTTTCTTTTATTAAAAAAGGTGATGTTATACTGGTGAAGGGTTCGCAAAACCAAATTCGCTTGGAACGGCTTGTGAAAGCCCTAATGAAGGAGCCGGAAAAGGCGAAAGAAATGTTGGTGAGGCAGGATGAATATTGGGAAAAAATGTAGGGAAAATTAATCCATTCTATGAGCCAAGATCGCAATTTACTTCAAACCCTCAAATACAAATGGCCTGTGATGGGCCACGGGAAACAATTGACCGAACTCGAGGCGGACATTGAGCAAAATCGACTCAGTCACGCCTATCTTTTTATTGGGCCAAATAAGATTGGAAAAGCGTTGATTGCCCGTACGTTTGCCGGCATTTTGCAATGCCCGAATCATTTTTGTCGAGAGTGTTCGGTTTGCCATCAAATCGAGAATAAACAACACATTGATACCCTGGAAATCCAGGATGTTGGCGAATCGCTCAAAATCGAAGAAATGCGCGAACTTCTTTCGCATCTTTCCACCACGTCCTCAAGCCATCATAAAATTGTCATTTTCCAAAACATTGATCGCGCCACTCCGGATGCGGCCAATGCCTTTTTAAAACACCTTGAAGAGCCGGTCCCGGGTGTGATTTTTATCCTCACCACCACAGAAAGGCGTTCATTATTGGATACCATCCTTTCTCGCAGTCGGATTATTCATTTTCATCCATTGGCCGAATCCACCATTTTAGAATATTTAAAAGTGGAACACCCTCATTTTGACCCTAAAATACTCGAGATGATGGCCGGGTTTTCCATGGGCAAATCCGGGCGGGCGATTGAATTTTTTAATGACCCGGATCTTTTTCGTTCCTATCAAGAAATGCATCAACAAGTGTTGCGCTTTTTCGAAGGACTGCCGTTGGTGGACCGCATGTTATACGTCGAGAATTTGATTAAAAACCCTGAATCCATCCCCATTTTCCTCGAATTGTGCGCCACCGTGGCTCGCCGCATACTCTTAAAAAAGGTAGAGGGAAGCCAAATTCCCTATTCTTTCGAGCAACTTTTTGATATCCTGACTCTCCTGAACCGAGCGGAAGCGGACCTTGAACACAATGTAAACACGCGTTTGGTTCTCGAAAATCTCGTTATCCACTTTTAGCTTTCTTTAGCCCTTTTCTCACTTTTATGTTTTATTGGTTTTTATTTCTGGCCAGTTTGATTTCTCTTCTTTTGATTTTTTGGCGACGATGGAGGTTGACGATTAAAAGTCTCGATTTTGAGGATAAATTAAAAAAAGATGATGAATTGGCGCGCCAAGCCGCGGAACAAGAAGAAATTATCCCCCAAGAAGAACCGAGTGAATTAGAGCTCAAACGTTTAGGGGAACAACGCGATCGCGATGAAAAAATGAAACAAATGCGAGCCATTAAAAGAGCGTTTAAGCAAGCGGAGCTCCATTTTGCAAAAAACAATTACGGATTGGCGGAAAAACACCTGATGGAAGTGCTTTCCATGGACAATGATCACCTCGATGCAAACCTTAAGTTGGGATTGATTTATCTTCAACAAGAAAACCTCCCGCGTGCGGAATTTTTCTTTCAAAAATTAATCGATCTTAAAGAAAATCCGGTTTATTTTAGCAATTTGGCGTTGGTTTTATACCAACAAAAACGACTTGATGAATCCGCGAAACTTTATGAAAAAGCCATCGCCATGGACAATAAAAGAGCGGCTCGTTTTGTGAGTCTTGCGTATGTGTATCACGAGTTGGGCGAGCTTGAAAAAGCCTTAATCAACTTTGAAGAAGCGTATCGATTGGATCCTCGCAATCTCGATTATTTATGGACCTTGGTGAATTATTATGAAAAATTTGCGCGTGCCGAGGACATGCTTCGTTCGCTTCGTAAAATCCTGGAAATCGATCCGTATAACGACAAGGCCAAAGCCAAATTATTGCTCTTGGAAGAGGACCAAGCGCAACAAAAAACCGAAACAGAAAATTCTTCCGAGGATGGAGGAAATCTATAGATACATTTTATTATTACGCCGTTCAATCTGTTATGGTGCCGAAGGTGGGACTTGAACCCACACTCCCGTAAAGGAACACGATTTTGAGTCGTGCGCGTCTGCCAGTTCCGCCACTTCGGCTCATTTCACTGGGGCATTTTAATCGAAATTCCACTTGGGCTCAATATCAAACAATCGGCACGGCAAATTCCTCGTCTGCGCCGGAGTCCGGACCATTGTTTTCACTGGAATTTTTCCCTTTGCTATCCAGGGATTCCGCGCTGGAAGCGCCCTCATCCCATGCTTTGAGGATTTGTTCCACTTCGGCAAGGGGGCGGGCGTAGGTTTTGCGTGAAAAATCGATGATTTCTTGAGTGAAATCTTTGGGTGGTTTTGGGGTATCAATGGTTTTTCCGGAAAAAGCGTCTTTGATTTCACCATCAATGGACATCTTGATGTACATTTCGCGAACCCCGAGGTTGATGATGTCACGCACTTGGAATTTGGGAGTGTATTCTTTCTCGAGAATCACGGCGTCTTCGGCCCCCACACGGAAGTTGATGATGGAACCCACGTTCCCAAAAACGGTCGTTTTCACCAATCCGGACAACTGGCCCATGTACTGGTGAGCCATGGTGAGGTTGAGACGGTATTTGCGAGCCTCGGATAAAATTTCCGCGAACGTTTCGGTGGCAAAGTACTGAAACTCATCGCAATAAAGGGAAAAATCCTTCCGTTTTTCTTCGAGGATGTCGGAACGCGCCATGGCGGCTTGTTGAATTTTTGTCACCATCATGGCGCCGATGAGACCGCAATTTTCTTCTCCAAGTTTTCCTTTTGAAATCTTCATGAGCAAGATTTTTTCATTGTCCATGATGTCACGAATATTCAGCTTGTTTTCGGGCTGTCCAACGATGTTTCGAATGAGTTTGGTGGACACGAATTGCCCCACTTTATTGAGGAGTGGCATGATGGCTTCGTTGTCGAATTTTTCACTCCATCCCGCGAACTCGTTGACCCAAAAATTTTTAATCACCGAATCTTGAATGTTGGCCACCACTTTTTGGCGATAATTTTTGTCGGAAAGCATCTTTAAAATCGACAGCACCGTGGTGTTGGGGGAATCGAGCAAAGCGAGGGTGGTGTAGCGAAGCACGTGCTCAAGACGAGGGGTCCAGTTGGCGCCGAATAATTTTTTGAAAATCTCCACAAATCCGATGGTGACACGGATGCGATATTCGGGAGCCACTTCTTCGAGGGGATTGAAGGCGATGGGGAAATTCATATCTCCGGGATCAAAAAGAATCACATCTTTTTTACGATGCTCGGGCACGTAACGAAGCACGTTGTCGACCAGATCGCCGTGAGGGTCGAGCACGCCCACGCCTTTTCCGGCTTGAATGTCAGCGGTGATGAGCAATTCAAGCAATTTACTTTTTCCGGTGCCGCTTTTTCCGACAACATACAGATGGCGGCGGCGGTCTACGCGCTTGATCCCAAAGCGTAAATTTTCGTTGTGATAATTGGTGGTGCCGAACACGGAAATTTCATTCGGGGGCACCGCGCCTTCCTTGGGCAAACTTTCGGGCGGTTCTTTTTTGCGAGAAACCACATGCACGATGTGCGGGGTCACGTCCGGATCCGGGTAGTGATAAATCGTTGAAAATTCCTCGAGATTCAGGAAAAAACCTTTATAAAATTCGCCTTCGTTGTAACGTTTGAGGAATTTTTCTTTATCCACGGAACTTGCCTTAAAGCGGTTGTAATCCACGGTATTGAATTGGGCGAATGCGCGCTCCACACTCTCGAGTTTGTGCTTGGCTGTGGTGGGATCCGGGGCCACGTAAGCGAGGCGAATTGAAATGCGATACGCGTGTTTTTCCGCTTTCTTTTTGAATTCCGCTTTTTCGCTTTCACGAAGCGCGGCTTTCCCTTTCAACTTAAAATAATCTTTGAGCCGAAAAATGTTTTTAATGCCCATGGTGCGCATTTTGTAGCGACGATTGAGGTCCAATTTCCAGCCTTCTTCTTCCGGGGCGCTGACCACTTGGTACCAAATTTCTTCGCCTTCCGAGGCTTTTGAAAATACGGATAAAAATCCGGATAAGGAATCGCCCTCAAAATGATGGAAGGTTTTGATGGGGTAAATGTCGCTGCGTTCGAGGAGCATTTCGGAACAGGCAAAGCCTTTGCCACGGGTGAAAACGCTTTGAGTGGCGTAATCTTTGACTTCGACCACTTCCGCGTCCGGGTATTTGGCATAAATTTGGCCCTCGATTAAGGAGCGGACATTGGGTTTGACGCGAATGTAAAAATAAATGTGCTGATGAAGCGATGCGATCTCAAAACAAACGGAGGCGTGTTCCATGACTTCGTGAAGATTTTCGAGAAGTTGCTCGAAGGTGGTGGCTTCGTTTTTGCCGGGTTGAATTTTGACAAGAAGGACTGCGGTTTTGAGTTTGGGGGTGGGGGGCGGGGTCGTCGAAGCGACCGTGGCGGTCGTAGCGCGGGGTGAATTGTTGCGAGTATTCGAGGTTTGAGTCATTGGATGAGGAAATTATTTCAGAGAGAAGGGAGAAATGCGGGGAGGGGGAGCTCACTTCGCTTCGCTCCGTGAGTGCGCTACGCTCAGGTCTTTTTGGCTTTTTTTAGAGCTTTGTGGGCCGGGGAGTATTATACAGAAAAAGACCTTGGGATCAAAATGCATAAAAAGAGTAAGATGGCGCTTGCATTAAATTCCTGAAAGTAGTATTATTATACGATACGTTGGCGAAAAACCGCCATACAAAATCAAAAATAAATCTTTAAAAACAAAAACCATGGCCAGCACCCTTTTGTTCTCACTCGTTCGCCCTAACCGATTGGCGTATTTTGCCGCACCGGCCCCGATTGAAGGGAAAAATTGGACCAAAGAAGTGAAGACATGGAGAGATGAAACCCTCCCTGGAAAACTCAATAAATTCACTCCGAATAAAGAACGTTTGGATTTTTATTCCAAATTTGCTCAAAATCGACTGAAATTGGGGATTTCGATCTGGAGTGAAGATGAAAAAGTGGCGGCTGCGTTTAAGGGCAAAAACTTGCGCGTTCTTGGAGATTTGAAAGGGGCGAATGTTGCCGAGAAACCGATCAAATCCGGAGACACGTTGTATGCGCTTATGGAGGATTATTTTAGAAATGTGGTAGGAGAAAAAGATGCGGCCAAACTTCGCAATGAAGTGGTTTCAACGTTGCCGTACATGATGAGCCAGGGTCTCAATGTGGATCATCTTGAAAAAGGCGGAAAAATCGCAATCACGGATGGGCTTTTGACTTTGACGGATGCGAAAGGCGTTGTGTATGCGAAAAATGTGAGAATTAAGCCGGGGGAGGAGGGTGAAACCGATGCTGGTACAGGACACTCTGGCGAAACTGATGCTGGTACAGGACACTCTGGTGAAACTGATGCTGGCACGGGACACTCCGGTGAAACTGATGCCGGTACAGGACACTCTGGTGAAACTGATGCTGGTACAGGACACTCCGGTGAAACTGATGCTGGTACAGGACACTCCGGTGAAACTGATGCTGGTACAGGACACTCTGGTGAAACTGATGCTGGCACAGGCAAGACCGAGGATGCTGATGCCGGTACAGGCAAAGAGGGTGAAGCTGATGCTGGCACAGGCAAGACCGAGGATGCTGATGCCGGTACGGGCAAGGATGGTGAAGCTGATGCTGGCACGGGCAAGACCGAGGATGCTGATGCCGGCACAGGTAAAGATGGTGAAGCTGATGCCGGTACAGGCAAGACCGAGGATGCTGATGCCGGTACAGGCAAAGAGGGTGAAGCTGATGCTGGCACAGGTAAAGATGGTGAAGCTGATGCTGGTACAGGCAAGACCGAGGATGCTGATGCCGGTACAGGCAAAGAGGGTGAAGCTGATGCCGGTACAGGCAAGACCGAGGATGCTGATGCCGGTACAGGCAAAGAGGGTGAAGCTGATGCCGGCACGGGCAAGACCGAGGATGCTGACGCCGGTACAGGCAAGGAGGGTGAAGCTGATGCTGGCACGGGCAAGACCGAGGATGCTGATGCCGGTACAGGCAAGGAGGGTGAAGCTGATGCTGGCACGGGCAAGACCGAGGATGCTGATGCCGGTACAGGCAAGACCGAGGATGCTGACGCCGGTACAGGCAAGACCGAGGATGCTGACGCCGGTACAGGCAAGGAGGGTGAAGCTGATGCTGGTACAGGTAAAGATGGTGAAGCTGATGCTGGTACAGGCAAGACCGAGGATGCTGATGCCGGTACAGGCAAGACCGAGGATGCTGACGCCGGTACAGGCAAGACCGAGGATGCTGACGCCGGTACGGGCAAGACCGAGGATGCTGATGCCCTCCTACAAGCCGAAACCCCTGAAGAAATCAAACAAAATTGGGTAAACGATCAAGTTAAGGTTGCAATATGGAAAACTCCTAACCTCAAAGATCACCCCCTAGATCTTGTTAACGGAAAGGGTCCCTTTTATATAGATAACGATGGCGTTTTGCGATTTTCAGAAACTCTCCCTCTCACGCAGATATGGAACGAAAAAAGGGTTACTGACACTCAAATCACTGCCCTCCCTCCCGGAATGGGAAAGGCTGATGATTCCTTATTGAAACAACTGAATACCACATGGGATAAAGAATGGGGTGAAAAAATGAAGAGGGATGAGGAAGGAATTATTGCCCCAGATATGTCTACTCTTAATTTCATATTACTTCTCCCTGACCTTGTGGAGGTTAATTTCGAAAAAATGCGAGATAGTGGATTGATTATCTTAGACCCCAAAGATCCTAAACAAGAAACTTGGATTCCTTTTGATCCCAAATACGAATTTGTGAACGGAGGTAGTCCCAAAAACTATAGGATTCGCTTGAAAAAAGATGTGGAGAAGGTCGAATCTTTAAAAACCCTCGCTGAATTATCCCCTGAAGAAAAAGCCGGCCTTAAAAATGTCCTTCCTACAACCGCCACTAAGCCGGAAATGATTGCCCTACAACAAAAACTTAAGGTCCAACTTCTTACACAGGTTGAGTTTGATTACAATAATAATAATGCGATCTATGAACCTGCTCCGGGATTTGTATGGGCCGACGATAATGAAAATTCCGATAATGTAGCAGTGAAATTTGAAGTAGAGAAATAATTGTGGCGAATTACCATGACAACATGAAAAACATTCTTATCGAAAGGTAAGGATGTTTTTTTATAACAAAAAAAGCCTTTTCGGCTTGGGGGTGGAAATGGTGATGAAAAAGTCTGTGCACCTGGAGGAAAAAAGAAAAAAGGCAAACAGATGCCAGGGGCCCCTTTGAAGTGATCTAGGGGGCCCCTGAGCGAGGGGTCGGGGTGGGCGGGGGGACACGGTGGCTACCGGGGGGTGAGGGGAACCTCGACCTCTCCGGTGGTGGGAGTCCCGACCGCCGTGTAGCTGTAGGGCTGCCCGTCGATCGTGATGGTGCCCGTGTTTTCGTCGTTTTCGCTGACCGTGTGCTTTCCCATGACGATATAGTGGTCATTCGCCCTCTTCACCATGCGGGGCACGCGAACGGCGGGGGTCGGGATCGTGGTGGCGATGGGCTCGGGCTCGTTGAGGTTGGAGACCTGCTCGGTGGTGGTCGTATCGCGATCGATGGCGTACTTGATCACCTCCCAGATCCCCCACACGACAACCGCGCCAAAGCCGATGATGAGTCCCCACTTGATGATCTTCTTGGTCCCCCAAACCGTAACCCTCCAGGTCGCCCAGATGAGGACGAGACCGAAGCCGAGAACGATGAGGGCGAAGGTGACGAGAACGATGAGGACGATGAGCATCCACTTGAGATAAGGATGCTTTTCGCCGAAGGTGGGATTTTCAGTAGACATGACAGAAACCTCGAGTTGTGACGTTGGTGGGAATCCCCTGCGAGAACAATTGACTGAAATAGTCGTTCGTTTCCGGGGCGCCTAGACTCATCGAGTGATGAGACCAAACGTCCCGGAAACGTGACTTAAAAAAAACCTTAATAATACTGTAATTACCTAATGATTCTAATTTTCCTCCAAGTGCGTAATACCTGTAGCCAGGAAGATGAGGCGCTCAACCCCGAAGGGGAGACCTGTTCTTACCATGCCACAGGACTACTCACTTGGATGCCGAATTTTCAAGGGACAGGAAAAATGCAGGAGAATAAAGACTGGAATAGTTAGATTAATTTGCGATGTGTTGTGCTTCGATATTGAGCATTATTGTTGGAGGTTTTTACATATCAATCCACACAAAGGAGAGCAATATTACAACATGATTCATTTTTTGTCAATACCAATTCCATAAAATATTCTTTAACAGGTTATTTTATTCAACAAATGGTGCCTATATTAGACTGATCGAATTATTTGCTTAGGGCGTCTGCCATGATGACGCCCATGGGGACTGCTAAATCTATACTGAGAGTCCTCTCTTTTTTGCCACCAAGATTAATGGATTTCGTGGGTTTATCTGCGGCTTCGCAGGCGATAAAAGTGGCATCGCCCTTGACTGCAACGACACAGGCGGCATTATTTTTGTTGCCCTTCAAACATGTTTGATCTCTACTGTGAGAATCGGTCACGCAGGCGGTTCCTGTTTTTGCCCCATCCACTTTCCCCTGTAATGCTATTGCTGTTCCCGGTTTTGGCTTTTCCCCTAATTCTGACTTTGCCATCTCGAGCGGCCATTTTAACATAGGCGCGGTTTTCCCTCCTTGTCCCATTTTTTGAGCGCATTCAATGGCTTTTGCAGATGGGTTTTTAGGTTGAATTTTATGAACCTTCCCGTCCCGAGTTGTATAAGAATCAAGGGTGTGAGATTCACCCAAGGCTTGCCCTGTGTAGGCGGCATGCATCAAATCCAACATACTTTCCGGGGAAACATTCCAATTCCCCAAAGCTGCAAAATCAAGCTCATTAACATTTTCCTTATTCAAATATGCTGGCGGAGGCGTGCCATAACAACTCATTAGTTCACGTATAAACTTATGATCTACCCCCAAGTTCCGTGCATCATCGATGATTTCTCGTTGAGACAACGTGAGATGCCTACGAAAAGAATCCAAAAAAGCGACCCTAGGGTCTACCAAAAGAGTTTCTCCGGTTATGAGGGTCAATGGTGATGTAACTGCTTCATTCTCGAGCTTGGCAACTCCGGCTGCGAGCAAAGGTTTTCCCATGGATCCCGGATTTCGTAATGTTTTTTTTCTCTGAATAAATTCATCGTCCGTATAATCCGCCCACACGCTCCCGTCAGGCCCTTCCACCACAATAATGGGGTGGGATTGGGGCCCCACTTTCCCTACCATGGAATCAGCCGCTTTTTTTGCCGCTCTTTGTAACTTCTCGCGTACGGTGAGCACCATTTCTACGACATCGCCCCTAAAATCTTCCCCTTCTATTGCCACAAGTTCTTTGACTGCTTGTAAAAGAGGGCCCCTAAATTCGGAGGAAAGACTGACGGAAGATTTGTTTTGTTGTTGTTTTGGTAAAGGCTTGGCATTCTTAATTTGACCTAAGACGGATGCATAGTCTTTCTTACCAATAACGTCTTGTCTGTAGAGATTTGTGTCGGGGATTGAGGCTCTTTCTTCAATTTCGCTCCATCGAGTTTCCGTGGAATCCCATGGAAGATTATGAAGGGCGGCCAATACCATTTGATGCCCGGTATCCAGTCTGGGGTCGTTGATTCCACTGAAACCCCAGTACAGACGCACAAAGCGTTCCACGCCTTCTGCGTCGGGAGCCAAATAAGCATAGGTGGCGTTGAGGGCCATGATTTGAGGGGCTGTCAGCTTTTTGTTGGAATTGTCCGTTTTTTTTGCAAGGCCTATCCCACATGCAAAATCTTCCATTTTATAAACCAATGCGTTTTCGCTGGTTTTTAATGCTTTTCCTGATTTTATTGAATAAAGTTTTGCTCCCCGTTTCATCCAATCTTTAGCCAACCAAAATTTTCTGGCTTCGGGCAATTTTTGTTCTTTAAATCCGGCCCTCATAGCTCCACAGGTTTGATCTCCGCCGCCGGACCCGCCCTTGCCTTCCAACCATCGTTTCCATGCTTGTGAATTGACCCCCCTTCTGGCGCTTTGCGGATCACAGTTGGGAGCTTTGCAATAAAGCGGATCCAATTCTCTATCTTCCAATTCAATATAAGCGCGATAGTACCAATATAAAGGTCCCTGTTTTCCGTTTATTTTTTCGAACGCTTCCGGAGGAACCGGGATGGAGCCGTCGATTCCACGAAGGGTGGGATTCGTCCTTGCGTCGGCTCCGGATAAAAGGCCCAAGTCTACTCCGTCTGCGGTTTTCACTCGAATTCCTCTTTTTTGAGGGGCCTCTTGGATGGCTTGATTCGCGACAACGACTCCTCTTTTTTCTATCCCTTCTTGTTCTATAAAATTTTGTATGGCGTCATTCACTGCTCTATCGCATCCCGGGGCTGCGGATAGCAATCCTAGGGCCAATGCCAGCCGGCGGGCTTTTTTTGTTATTCCTTCGAGGGGAGAGGGCCGGTTTATGGAATGCGGTGCCGCGGCAGGGGCTCCAAGAGCTTGTGGGGCGAGCATTGGGTCAGATTCAAGAGGCATTTATTTTCTTATTTAAATGAAGGGGAAAATTTGAATTGGGTCGTGGGCACTTTGTTTTAAACTAAAATTTTTGTTTTTTCAAGGTGAAAATTCTGCGATTTTTTATGTGAAGAGAGGGATGTGTTTGGAGAGAAAAAGTAGTGGCGCGCGTGTAAAGGCGGCAAAAGAGGGCGGGCCGCGATGCGCGGCCCGCCCTGTGAAATTAATCCCGGGAGAAGCGGTCTTCCTCGGGTTCGTCGGGGGCGGGAAGGGCCCGATAGGGAATGGGAGGCGCGAACGCCTTCCATTTCCTTCCCGAGAGCTCCCACACGACGTGGGTGATGCCCGCGCCCACAAAAATAGACAGGGGAAGAGCCAGGACAGTTGCGACTGTCCAACCGATCACGACCCCGATTGCCGTCCAGAGGACGGCAAATGCGGGCGCCCCGGCACCGTACGCCCACCAAAAGAGGAGGCCGAAACCTCCTCCGACGGTGGCCCCGACCACACTTAAGACCGCCCCTAACACCAAAAACACAAAAAAACTCAAAAGAAGTCGCGGAACCACGGTTCACCTCCAGAGGTTGTAGGTCACTAAGACCGCGGATGCAGTGCGCACTGTCATCCGGGCCCGTACGATTTGATCTCCTACGATCAAGCCGCGCGGCCACGGGTGACATTTTTAACTTTTTCTCTCCAAACGAACAAAAACTGTGAAGAGGAAGAATCGGCGCATGGTTTTACCCAAGACCCATTCCTACCATTTCACAGTCTTATCCGCTTGGACTTGCCAATTTTTCAAAGAACAGAGGGTTTAGCCTATCCCCTTTTTTACTGTTCTGTCAATTTTTGCTTAATCGCAGAGAATCCTTTTTCTCAATTATTTATTTTTTTGCCTCTCCCTAAGTACTTCCGGGCTTTTTTTACTACTAGCTCCTTTCGAAGGAGATGGCTTCACTACGGGTTGTTTTTCGGGGGACGTTTCGGAAGTTGCTTCTTCTTCTCGCGAGCGAAATTTGAGCTTTTCTAATAATTGGCTAAAACTTTCCGACCATGATCCTCCCTCTGTTTGTGATGAAGGCTCCGAAATAACGGGAGGGTTGTTGGTAGGTTCGGAGACGGGTTCACTAATCGATGTTTCTTGTGTGGGATTACTATCTCTATCCTCTCCCCTATATAGTTCTACTCCTTTTGCTAAGGAAACTGCGGTTAGCCCTCCGGCAAAGAAAAACCATAACTTAAGGCGACGTCTAAGGATGGTTCTTTCTCCTTTTATTTCTTCGAGATTGGAACGTAGCTCTCGCACATTACTTCGTAGACTAGCCAGCTCGACATTCTCTCGCGCAGCGATTGACTTCTGGAGTTGAGATCCTGCTTCCGTGGTGTGCTGATTGGCGAGGTTGGTCTCCACCTCGGTTTGCAATCTAGTTGGGAACTCTACATTGGCTCTACGAGTCTTATCGAGTTGATCTAAGGCTTGGCTCCATTCTTGTTGCGCAATGTATACCTTGGCCAGCAATAAATGCGCGTCGCCGTCGTCCGGGTTAAGACAGAGGAGCATTCTAAGGCGATCGCGGGCCGCGCCCAATAAACCTTGGCGGGCGAGGGATAAACCTTCTTCGAAAAGTTCTAAAGGGGCATCAAATTGGGTTACTTCGAAGAGCTGATTCATTCTGTCCAATGCGCCTTTGGGGCCAGTGTCATCTGTGAGAAAACGAACATCAACCGAGGTAGGATCGAAGGCCTCATTTTTTTCACCCATAAAGAAAAATTATAAATTTAAAAAAGAGGGTTTAAAGTACATCCTCCTTGCTTTTTTGTCAAGATTATTCTTTAACTACTCCGCCACAGTCGTTGCCGCGTCTTCGCTCGGCGTATCGCCGTACCCGGGTGTGCCTTCGCCCACCATATATTTGGCGGCCCAGGGATGGTAGGGGCTCACGATTTGATTGGTGACAGAAGTCCCGTCCGCATACAAAATCGTTTGAATCCATGTGGCGGTGAAACCCGCGTGCGCGGTGTCGACTTGTTCGATTTCTCCGGGGGCGAGATCCGGCGTGACGGTGTATTGAGGGGCCGGAGCGCCCGCCTGATTGGTGATATAGGGTCCGTCCATGGTTACGCTTCTCCCATCTTTTGTTCCGTAAAATTTAAAATAAGCCTCACCCCAGTCCACATACGATTGAATTAAAATCGGGGTGGCCATGTCATTTTTAAAAACCAAATCCACGGTGGGCGGATAAACCGTTGCGTCCAAGCCCCACCCGAGCGGGTACGCATAATACTTGACCGCGTAGGCATGCGCGTGACGTTCGATGACCGGCAATCCGGTGAATAAAACCGCACGATACAACGTTGAGGAAACCTGGCAAATTCCTCCTCCATATTCGGGCACGGTTTTGCCTTCTTTGATTACGAGTTCTTTGAGATACCCGGTGCTCCCGTCCACAGGCCCCAGCTGATCGCCAAATGTAAATTCTTCGCCCGGCTGAATGAGCACACCATTGAATCGTTCAATTCCCACGCCAATATTGTGAATACGATTGGTTGGCGAACCATTATACGCGGAATATCCGGTGGCCACCAATTCCGTGATTCCTTGAGCCCGCAATTCTTCCGGGGCGTTGACTTTTCCTTTTGTGACTTGGATCGGGAGTTCCACACTGCTCAATCCTTGATCCAGCGCGAGGTTTAAAAAATCGTTTAAATTTTCATATTGAATCGCGAGGCCATCCACTGCCGTGCCTTCAAACGTGATGGCTCCATTTTCATCCATTAAAATCGTGACGTCTTGCGATGCGGTTTCGACGTCCGGGGCGATGGTGTCGCGAACATACGTTTCAATGGCTGCGGGGTCGACCTGAACCTGAATTTCGGGAGCTGAAATCAGCGTTTGCCCATCGGGAGTATCGGTTGCATCTACTGCTTTTGGCGCCGTGCTTTTCACTTTCTCTTTTGGTGTGAAGGAGAGCCAATCCAAATGATCGAGCCAATAAATATCCCAGGAATTCGTGGTGGTGTAGAGGGTCACGGTTTGGTTCAACGTATTTTTAAGTAAATCTTTTTGCGACTCAAGTTCTGCGGCCGTGATGTTGGGAAAAAGCTCCACGGTTGCGATTTCGACGGGGGAGGAATCCAAATTTTTGATGAGAGAATCCATATTTTCGTAAAATTGCCCCATGTCTGCGGTCCATCCGTTCGATTCGAGTGAAATATCGAAGGAATCCGTGTAAGGATTGTAGCTGACGCGCGGTTCCTGCGCGGCCACGGTGAGATTGATGATGCGAGCATTGAGGGCGTTGCGTAAAATTTCATCATCGTATTCATATACAACAGCGACTTCTTTTTGCCCCAATAAGCCTCCTTCAAATGAAGTAAACGAGGTGAACCAATTCATCACCGGGATGGATTCGACACTTGCGGTTTTATTGAGCGTGATGCCCAATTCTGCAAGAGTAAAGGTGTACGAAGTGCCTTCGAAAATCAAATTAATGGGGGCTTGTTCGTAGGCGTCGAGTTTTTCACTTAAGGTTTGTTGAACGTCCTCGGCTTGAGCCAAGCTGATGTCTTGTCCAAACATGGATGTGTGAGGCGCAACTTTCCCGTTGAGCGCGACTTGCACGCCAATAACGGTTGCGATCACTCCCACCAGCAATCCGCCGAGCAAAAAAAGCCCTTTCTTGGAAGAAGGGGTTTTGGGATGCGCAATTTTAGATTTTTCGGATTTTTTTCCCATGGATTTTATTTGGGTTCTTCGGAGTTAATGTCTAAAGTGGATGCCCGAATTTCGCTCGGGGTTTCTTTGGGCACTTCCTTGAGTCCGGCCCGGTGTTCTTGGGTGGGGGCTTGAGTTGTTTTTTTTCGTAAAACCAAATGTTTTAAAAGTCGGCCAATACCAAATACGGTTTCCTTGGTGAGTTTTCCCACTTCTTCCAATTCGGCTTTGTTTTCCTCGAATTCTTCCATTCCTTTTTCGATGAGTTTTTTACCTTCTTCACGGCCTTCCTTAAGTTGTTCTTTTAAAAATTCTCGAGTGTCTTTGCCTTTTTTCGGGGCCACGGCCAAGCCGATCACGGACCCGACTGCAGTGCCAATGATGGCACCCATGATGATTTTATCAAGCATGCTTTTTTTCTCGGGCTTTTCTTCTTTTTTAGGGTCGAACCAGGACATGGGGGAAAGTTAGGGAATTAGGGGAGACATTCGCTTCGCTCATGTCTATTCGCTGCGGGTCTGTTTTTCTCTGGCAACGGAAGTCCAATCGCGGTGGCGAATCAAGCTGACTTTCACATTCCCGGGATACGTGAGCTCTGTTTCGATTTTAGTGGCAATGCCATGCGCCAATTCCATCATCATTTCATCTGTGATTTTTATCGGATCCACAAGTACGCGAACCTCACGTCCCGCGGAAATCGCAAAAGTTTTCTTAACGCCATCAAATGAAGCGGCCACGCCCTCCAATCCACGAATGCGTTCAAGGTAACGCTCCAAAGACTCAAGGCGAGCCCCGGGGCGACTGGCGGACAACGCGTCCGCAGCCATGATGAGTTTAGCTTCAATACTTTGCAACGGCTCTCCTTCGTGATGAGCCCATGCGGCATGCACCACCTCGGGCGGATAGCCATGTTTTTCCAAAATTTCTTTGGTAAGAATATCGTGTCCTTTATCGCTTTCTTCGGAAATGGCCTTACCGATATCATGCAAAAATCCGGCCACTCGAGCCAAGGCTACATTGCCTCCGATTTCAGAAGCCAAAATCCCGGCAAACATCCCGACCTCCAAACTATGGTTGAGCGCGTTTTGTCCGTAGCTGGTACGGAAATAAAGTTTTCCAAGGTACGCCAAAATTTCATCCGGGACATTTTTTAGCCCCATTTTTTGACACGCTTTTAAGGCTTGGGATTGCATCATCTTTTCAACGGTTTTTTCTCCGCGAGACAAGGCGTCGTCAATTTTTTTAAATGTGATGGGCCCTTTTTCTCTTTGTAAAATTTCCAACGCCTCTTTCGCGATGTGGCGTTTTAAAACGCTGTAACTCCCCACGGTGATGATTTTGGGGTAATCGTTAAAAATCACTTCCACGTCTATTTTTTCTTCGAAGTAAGCAATGTTTTCCCCTTTTTCTCCAATCACGGCCGGCTTGAATTGTTCGGCCCGCACTTCGACCGTGGTTTCGGCGTGATCCACGGAACTTTTTTCACCGTATTTTTGAATAGCACCCAATAATAAATTCTTGGCGAGCTTGCCAACGTCTTCTTCTTTTTCCGCCAAGCGATTTTTGATGAATTTTTCTTTATGTTCAAGGATTTCATTGGAAGTGGACTGAATCGCTTCTTGAATGGCTTCTTCCTTGGTCCGATTTGTCTTTTTGAGTAAAATATCGACCATTTTTTGCCCGCCGTTTTGAATCTCGTCACGAGCGGTCTTAATCTCTTCTTTCAGTCCGTTGACTTGGTCGGTGATGATTTTATTTTTATCCAATAATGTCTGCGCTTGTTTCTCCTTAAAAGTAACGAATTCTTGCGCACGCTTGAGATGAGCTTCGATGCGTTTATTTTCTTCTTGAGCAAGATGCTTGATTTCTCCGGAACGAGAATGCGCTTCTTTTTTGATGCGTTCGGCATCGGTTTTTGTTTCCGCAATCAGGGTATGAATTTTTTTTTGAACTTCCTGCTCTCGCTCTTGAGTGTGTGAATGCTTAAGCAGGTAGGCGGCACCGCCACCCACCAAGGCGCTGATGATAAAAGAAAGAATAAGGGGCATGGGGAAATATTATTATGACATGCGTCAGTTTAGAAGGATTCCTCAAAAAAGCCAACGGCAAAACTATTTGTACACTCCGGATTGTTTTTTTAAGTCGCAGGCGATTTTTTGGAATATTTTTAGAACTGCGTCGATCTCTTTTTTTGTCGTGAATCGACCGAAAGAAAATCGGATGGAATTGAAGGCGGCTTCCCTCGACAAACCCAACGCGAGCAAAACATGGGAAGGGTCTGCGGACCCGGCCGTGCAAGCGGAACCGGCTGAAGCGTAAATTCCGGCATTGTCGAGTTTCATTAAAAGCACTTCGCCGGGGATGGCGTGCAGAGTGAGGTTTAGGTTCCCGGGGAGACGACGATCGAGGTTGCCGTTGATTTTGAGTTGCGGAAAGTGCACTCGAAGCCCGTCGAGGAAATGATTTCGTAAAATTTTCAATCTTTTATTTTCAGCGTCGCGATCTGTTTCAATAAGACGGAGGGCTTCGGCAAAACCGACGATAGCGGGGACATTGTGCGTGCCGGCGCGAAGGCCTTGCTCCTGGCCTCCACCGAGGATTTGCGGCGTAATTTTTATTCCTTTTTTAACCCATAATAATCCGATGCCTTTGGGCCCATAAATTTTGCTCCCATTGAGGGTGAGAAGATCTATTCCTAAAGTTTTTACATCTAATTTTAAGGCACCGGGAGTCTGGCAGGCGTCGGTGTGAAAAAAGGGGAATTCGGTTGTATTTTCCTTGCGATGATTTTTTAAAATTTGGGCAATTTCAGCAAGAGGTTGAAGGGTCCCGATTTCATTATTTGCGGCCATGATGGACACTAAAATCGTCTCTTTTGTGAGTGCTTTTTTAAGAGCTTCAAGACTGACAATTCCGTCGCGATCTACAGGAAGGTATGTTACGCGAAAGCCTTTTTTCTCAAGGACTTTCATGGGCTGTAAAACCGCGTCGTGTTCGATGGCCGTGGTGATGAGGTGTTTGCCGTGAGAAGCGTAGGCGTCTGCAATCCCAAAAATGGCGAGGTTGTCGCTCTCTGTGCCACTTCCTGTAAAAATGAGTTCGCCGGGTGAGGCATTCAGGAAATCCGCGATGGTTTTTCGGGCGCGATCTACAGCTTCGCGGGCGTTTGAACCGAGGGTGTGAAGACTCGAGGGATTTCCGTATTCCTCACGAAAATAGGGGAGCATGGCGTTGAGGACCCGCGGGTCCATGGGCGTGGAGGCGGCGGAGTCGAGATAGAGGGGAGAAGGTTTTGCGTTCATTTTTCGTTTAGAAAAAGGTAATGACATTTTCGTTATCATAGAGATGCCTTCATTCTAGCTCTTTTTTAAATTTTAAAAAATGAACCCTTGTATGTGTATCCCAAATGAGATACAATTAGGTCTTACAACCTATAATCAATAAAATATGGCTAGCAAATCTGCGATGATCCGCGCTCGGATTGAACCCAAGGCAAAAAATGATGCTGAATGCATTCTAAGACACCTGGGATTAAATCCAACGGATGCCATTTCCATCTTTTATCGCCAAATTGTGATCAAGAAGGGTATTCCCTTTTCCCTCGATCTAGAAGAGGAAGATATTTCTGGAAATTACATTCCTATCAAATCCAATAAACATCTTAAATCCATACTAAAACTGAAATAAATGTATGCTCTTTATATTCACAAAGATGCCGAAAAATCCTTACAGAAAGCGCAAAAAAGGATTCGACAAAAAGCGTTCAATTGTATTAGTTGTTTAAGGGATAAGGGGACCGTTGGAAGTCCTTTCCCTGTCGCACCCCTTCATGGTGATTTCAAGAAATTCAAATACTATGAAGCTAAAATCGACAAGGATTATCGTATTATTTTTCGAATAGAAAATAACGGTTTGTACATTCGTGCTGCAGGTACTCATAATGCCCTTGGAACGGGATAATAACGGCGCTAATATTCAGCCATACGATTTGCATTTTTTAATTTTTTCTTATGAAAGTTTCCATTACGGACTTGTCGGCGCAGGTGGGCAAAGAAGTTACCATTGAAGGTTGGATGTACAACAAACGCCAAAGTGGAAAATTGTTTTTTTTACAACTCCGCGACGGAAGCGGATTTGTGCAGGGCGTGTTGGCGGAAAATGATGCCGGGCCCGAAGTTTTTAAAAAAGCGGACCAATTGCAAATGGAATCTTCCTGCAAAGTCACGGGGATTGTGAGCAAGCATCCGAAATTCGACGATGTATTCGAGCTTCAAATTAAAGACATTGAAATCCTTCAAATTCCTCCCGAGGATTATCCGATTGCCAAGAAAGAACATGGCCCAGATTTTCTCCTCGACAACCGTCATTTATGGTTGAGGTCGAGCAAACAATGGGCGATTTTGCGTGTTCGGGACGCCATTATTTCTGCGGTTTTTGATTTTTTCCATCAGAATGGATTTGTTAAAATCGACACTCCGATTTTGACCCCCAATGCGTGCGAAGGCGCAACCACGTTGTTTGAAATCAATTATTTTGATGAGGAAACGGTTTATTTATCGCAATCCGGGCAATTGTATCTGGAAGCGGCGATCATGTCTGTGGGCCGCGGGTTTGATTTTGGCCCAGTTTTTCGTGCGGAAAAGAGCAAAACCAAGCGCCACCTCACTGAGTTTTGGATGATGGATGCCGAGGCTGCGTTTGTGGATCATGAGGAAAACCTCAGAACTCAAGAAAATATGGTGGTTTTTATTGTGGAACGTTGCCTTGAACGATGCCAAAAAGAATTAAAAATTCTCGAGCGAAATATTGAGCCATTGAAAAAAATTAAAGCGCCGTTCAAGCGCCTGACTTACACCGAGGCGCTGGATGTTTTGCATAAAAACGGATCGGATATTCAATTCGGACAAGACCTCGGAAACGATGACGAGGTTTTACTCACCAAAGACAGTGATGTGCCGGTTTTTATTCACAAATGGCCCAAATCCATCAAACCGTTTTACATGAAAGATGATCCGGAAAATCCGGATTTGGTTCTCAATGACGACCTCATTGGCACCGAAGGTTCCGGAGAGTTGATCGGCGGCTCACAAAGAGAGGACAGTTATGAAATTTTGAAAGCGAAAATTGAAGAAGCGGGACTTAAAGGACCGGAATATCAATGGTATCTCGATTTGCGAAAATTTGGAGGCGTGCCTCACAGTGGATTCGGGCTCGGCTTGGAACGCATGGTGCGCTTTATCACCGGAGCCGAACACATTCGTGAGACGATTCCGTTCCCGAGGATGCTGAATCGAGTACGGCCGTAAAAACATAACATTAAATTTCTCTGTTTTTCTTTGTTTCCGCCTTAGCTCTTTCACCGACTTTTTTGATTTGATCGATCAATTTATCCACGGAAAGATCAATGGCTTTTCGCAAGTCGCGGCTGTCTTCACTGGAATAAAGCGGCTTTCCTCCCACCTTGGGAAGGTCCATCACCATTTCCACTTTATAGGCCGCTTTTCGTGTGAAACGTTCTCCTGTGACATTGAGTTTTACCCCGTCTGCGTCGTATTTACTCAATAACTTTTCGAGCCGAACTGCCTTTTTTTGAAAATAAGATTCGACCAATTCTTTTTCCGGATCTGCTAAATTCTTATAAAAAAAGGTGGGTTGCATAGTGGAAATTTTTAAATTATAAATTTTAAATAATTCATTTTTAATCTATTCTCATAGTAGCTTGTTGAGCTTTTTTCATCAATCAAAATGAAATCGATTTTCTCCATTATCGAAGCATTGGCTCGCACGTGCGGGTTTCCTCTGGTTCGCGTGACGTCGGCGATGCTTAATCCGAAAGCTTTTTCACGTTATGACGAGTGGATTAAAGAGGGAAAAATGGGAGAAATGACGTACATGGCACGAGATCCGCTGCGACGACAATCCGTAAAAGAAATCTTGCCGGAGGCAAAAAGTGTGATTTGTTTGGCAGTGCCGTATGGCCACACGCACAATGAAGAATTACCTCAAAATGCAGGCAAGGTTGCACAATACGCCTATGGCCGCGACTACCACAAAGTCATTGAAAAAATGTTGAAAAATCTAACTCGAATGTTGGCGGAAAAATTTCCCGAAGCGGTTTTTAAATCTTATGTGGACACCGGTGCCGTGCTGGAGCGCGCGTATGCGGCTGAGGCCGGGATCGGTTTTATTGGGAAAAATACGATGCTTATCACGGATGAATTTGGGTCTTGGGTGTTTTTATCGGAAATTTTAACAACGCTTGAAATTCCTCGAGAAAAATCAGCGGTGGAGCGGCGTGAAAACTTAGATCAAGAAACATGTGGGTATTGTCGTTTATGCCATGATGTTTGCCCAACCGGCGCTCTTTCCGAGAAAGGCCTTGATGCGCGACGATGCATTTCATATCTCACCATTGAGTATCGCGGAAGCATTCCGATTGAGTTGCGACCCTTGATCGGGGATCGATTATTTGGGTGCGATGCGTGCCAAGAAATTTGCCCAAAAAATAATAAGAAAAATTCAGGGGGAAAATATGGTGTTTTGCTAGAGCAAAAACCGCTTCGCTCTTTTGCGTTGCTCGAAGAAATTTTAAGTTTACGGACCGAAGAAGAGTTCAATCAACGATTCCAGGGATCCGCGGTGCGGCGCGCCAAACGAGAGGGATTGGTACGAAATGCGTGTGTGGTGGCTGCGAATATCAAGGCAAAATCGCTGCTTCCTTTACTTGAAAAGGTGGCGAAAGAGGAGGTGAGTGAAATAGTGAGAGAGCATGCGGAGTGGGCGGTAAGACAACTTGTCGGCCCAAAATGAAATGGCTTAAATAAGCCATAAATTGAGGCAAAAAGTGTGCCCGGGCACACTTTTCATCTTTGTAGCGACTGCTTGTATAGACGAGGCTGGCTTTTTAGGTGATTTTTTGATATAATAATGAGATTAAAATCTTATTTTATGCCAAGCCCCGAAGGCCCATCAACGGAGACCGAGAAAAACCCAATAACGCTGGAGACTAAAGAAGTCGCCGAGGGAAACCTTACGGTTCGCCAACTCATTGAACGGGAAATTGCGACCCTGGACGATAAGCCCGGACTTTCGGCTCGAGAAAAATGGGTCGCACAACGGGTTTTTAGCATGGAAACCAAACACGGGATTCGATCTTTAGACACTCAAATCAAAACTCAACAAGAATTGACTGCTTTGCAGGCTGAAATTAAAAAAATAGTGGATCAATATCGTGATGATAAATTTATTTCTCGAAGAGAAGTCCGTGATTTGAGTCAAACCGTACAAAGCGTGGCGCGGCATGCGAATGAAGCCGCCGAAACTGCCCCTCAAACGTCTTTCCCTCGCACCGATATCGTGGATCTGAATGACACGCCGGCAGGCATTGAACGTCGGAATGGAATTCAAAAAACATTCAAAGAGGTCACCTCCCATCTTAATTCTGAAGAAAAATCTATTTTAGGCGAGATCCAAATTGAAACCGTGGATGATTTACGAAATTTATCGGTTGAACAATTGGTCAAATTGGAAGATTTGCATGAAGGAATTCTTTTGTATGCGTTTACGGATTTTGTTGGAGGCGATAAAAAAATTGATTTAACGGATTTTGAATCGTTTTATAAAAATCCAACTTCGGGACAAAAACTCCTCGTGGATTTTCGAAACAACACCGATGCCGAAAACCGGCTCGGGGCTGCTGATATTTTACCTCCTTCAATTCGCAAGATTACGGTTTATCCGGAAGGGGATGAATCGGTCCATCGAATGCGTACGTCAACAAGCCGCATTGGATTAAAAGGGAAAAATAAAGAAGGAAATGGCTTTATTGACGGCGGCGGATACATTCCCGTGTACAGTACGGATGTGATTATGATCGGAGGAGTCGATAAAAATTTTGAAAATCAATATCGCAAAAAAGGCCCGGATGGCGCCTTATTGTACGGAAAAGATGCCTTGGATTATGCCACCTATAATGCAAAGTTTGGGGCAAAGGAAGCCGCTGATATTTCAACCTTAAGAAAGGCAGGTAAATCTGTGAGTAAGCAATATACCCCGGAAGAAATTGAAGCCTTGGAATCGCAAATCAATGCCTCGGGGGTGCGAAAAAACATTGTTTCTGCGGCCCTCCGAGGGTTGGGGAAACCGGGGAAAGGCAGTTGTTGGGATTGGGCCAATTCCGTTTATCGAGAGGCCGGCGTGACGTATCGAGATGTTTATCATCATTCCAATTACCCCATCAAAATCATTGGAAAAGATAAAAACGGAAAACCCATATGCAAATACAATAATAACCCTGAAAATCCTCCAAAGCGCCTTCTCAATTCCATTGATGCCGGGGATTGGATTTATTTTCACAATAAAAACGGTTCCGATTATGTCGGAGACCACAGTGCGATTTTTCTCCGCTGGATTGATAAAGAAAATTTAATCGGGGAAGTGGTGAGCAACCCCGCCGGGGGAAATCCGGTCCGAAAACATTCTGTTGATTTCAAAAAAAAGCCGGTGACTTTTATCCAAAAACCGGTGCCGCTAAGAAAGGGGAAATCTTAATAAAAATTTTATGTCTAAGCTTGATCAAGCTCCTTTACCGGGAAAAATCGATGTCCCAGCGGCTCCGACGGAAAACGTCGATTTTCTTAATGTAAAAAAAGAACAAGAAAAAGAGAAAGTGTCTCTTGATGATCTTCACGAGCGCCGTAGTGTTGGGGCTAAGGCTGAAACTCGAAATGAATTTAAAAAATTGCGTAAAGAGGCGCCTGTCACTGTTAACGCTCTTTTAAAGAATGGCGAACTCAAGATGGAGGTTATTAATGAAAAAATTTCTACCCTTTCGGTGGATGTTCTTTATCGTTTGGAAGATAAGTGCCCGGGGAGTTTGTTGGAAATTTTTGCCACCCAAACCGGAGATACTTTTGTTTTTAATTTTAAGGGCAATATGGAGGCGAGTGGGACTTTGGGGTTGAATTTATTTTTCAAGAATCAACCCGAGGTTCGCGATCTTAAAGTAACCGCTTCCCCCGAGCGCGGAAATAAAGTTGAAAATGGAGTTCGCCAAGGATTTAAGGGAAATTTTATGGAGGGGCAAAACTATGTGGAGGTTTTGGATGGTTATACCGTGGAAGTGACTAAGCGCCTCGATAAAAACACGGAAGAATATAAAGGGTTAGAACAAGCCCATGCAAACGCCATGGGGGCTTACGAAAACCGTAATGATCCTCAATTTAAGTCTTTCATGAGAATGGTTAGAGGAAATCACTATGAAGACATTCCTACTGATCATATTGAAAAAGGGGAAACCCAAGCGGAAAAATTACTTTATCGTGTGATCGAAGCCTCGGCCAATGCAGGGGTAGATCCTCATTTGACCATGTCCTTATTGAAAGCTGAAAACGGAGACAATGGACGATTTTTCGGGGTGATGAAAGGGGAGGCTGAAGGGTTTGAAGCGCAGCTTGATTGGGCCATTAAATTGATCCAAGAATATGAATCACGCTATGTTGCGTTAGGCAAACAAGCCCGAGATGGAAATGGTCGTTATACGGTTGGGTTCTTGGCGTATTTTTCTGAAATTTATTCTCCGAAAGAAGGAAACCCACATCATTTTAAAAATTTATGTAAAAATTATTTTGCTTATCGAGGCGAAGCCATGCCTTCAAAAACTGAATTGGAACAAGCCAAAGAAGGTTATGACTCGGCTCGTTCCTTTTATTTGCCCTACAAGAGAGAAACTCCTCAAATGAATATCCCGCCCAAGAGGGTATGGGAGGCGTTAAAAGATAATTCTTTTAATAATGAAGTTTTACAGAAAATGGTCCCGGGCTGGAGAGGAAAAACTCTCAAGGGAGGTTCTCGTTTCGGCTATCGTAATCATCCTGTTTTGAAACGATGGAAATTGCACACCGGGCTTGATGTTGCAGCTCCGCGCGGAACGGATTGTCGCCCTTGGAAAGCAGGTGTCGTTGAATTCGCCGGCAACAAAAAAAACGGGTATGGAAATATGGTGATCATCAATCATGGCAATGGAGTAAAAACTTATTATGCTCATTTTAAAGAAATTCCTGCGGGGATTGTGCGCGGTGCTTCGGTCACACCGGATACCAAAGTGGGAATCATTGGGAGTACGGGGATGTCCACCGGCCCGCATCTTCACTTTGAAATTCGTATTGATGGCACGCCGATTGACCCGTTTTTGACAAAAAAAGATCTTTTCCCTCCCACCACAACGCCTTCTTCTACCACTGAAAGTATGCCGGGTTGATAAAAATTTAGGCCATCACTCCCAACGCTCTTTTGATTTTTTCAAGGTTTTCTTTTTGATGCTCGAGCTTGTGATACGCGTGACTGGCTACAAAACGCACTTTTTCGCCATTGGTTTTAATAAGGGTTAAATAGTGCGCTAATCCAAATTTTCTAAATTTTACGTCCTGAATTTCTGCGCGCTTGATCCTAAAAACTTCTCCTGTAAATTTTTTATAGCTCAACCGACTGGTTCGAATAAATATGAATTCATCACCCTTTAAAACCCAAATATAAGGTTTTTGAATAAAAAACCCAAATAAAATTACCAACCACATGGAAATATATTTTATGGAAAAAATATACGCGTCGGGATCTTTTCCTCCTGTATGTTTTTTGATTTCCTCAAGGACAGGGATATCGTGGTAAGCCATAAAAATAAAATTAAAAATAAATTTTATAGACAAAATACTTTAAATTTCCTAAGATTCAACTCTTAATGTCATAATTTAATAAAAATTTAATGATTTCTCGTTTAAAATTATGGGCGTTATACGCGAGCTTGATGTTGATCTTTTCGTCCTGCGGCCCGAATGAAACCGACTACAAAAGTGCTGTTCCGATCACGGATTCCACCACTTTTACATCCCATTCCGGGGAAACTGAAATCGTTGCCACGCCGGAAACTTCCAGCTCTGTCGTTGAGTCTTCGACCGACCTCCCCGCCGAGATCAATTTGAATGTTTTATTCTATTCTCAAGCGCCGACCAGTGATTGGGGCATGCCGTACCAGGAGGCGTGCGAGGAGGCGAGTCTTTTGTTGGCGTATTATTACGCGACGGATCAACATGATGTGACGCGCGATGAATTTCACCAAGATTTATTGGCCATGGTTGATTTTGAAACGAATTATTTTGGCCAATATCAGCACACCACGATTGCGCAAACCGCGGAAATGGCTACGGTTTATTTGAATTTTACGAATTATGAAATCGTTGATAATCCAACGGTGGACCAATTGAAAGAATTTTTGGCAGCCGGAGACGTGATTGTTGCACCTTTTGCAGGTCGTTATTTGGGAAATCCGTATTTCACGGGAAAGGGACCGATTTATCATAATCTGGTGATTCGCGGATACGACGAAACACACTTCATCACCAATGATGTGGGCACGCGGCATGGTGAAAATTTTATTTATGAATACGACGTGCTTTTAAATGCGCTTCATGATTGGCACGACAGCGCTTCGTATGAGGATGATGGGATTTTGAGGGGAGCGAAAAGGGTAATGGTGGTCAAACCGACCCCAATTACATCCCAGTAGCATCAAAGGCAATCGGGAAGGAAGAATTTTTATTCGCATGGGAGTCGGACACTCGGATCATGATTCTCGTGTCCTCTTCCTTAAAAATGCTCACAAAAATTTTCCTCTCCCTCTTGCCTCAATAACAAAGCAATGATGTGGAGGCGTTCCATTAAAATCCAGCGGGATCATTCCTGTCTCTTTTTTGATCGTGCATGGCTTGAGTTTTTTCGTATCCATCATGAATTCGCGATAATTGTTTGAAAACAAAATAAATCCATCTGGATTGAGGAGGTCGAGGGCGGCGTTGATAAGAGTCGGGTGGTCTTTTTGCACCGAGAAATTCTCCCCTTTATTTTTACTGAACGTCGGCGGATCGATGATGATGATGTCGAACAATAAATTTTTCTTTTTTGCGTACGTGAAAAATTCAAGAGTGTCCATTTTATAAACCCAATTTTTCTCAGGGGCGAGATGGTTGAGCGCGAGGTTTTTTTTAATCCATTCACAATAGGTTTTTGAAAGATCGACGCTGTAAGTTTTTGTTGCCCCGGCTTGAGCCGCATAAATCGTAAAAGAGCCGGTGTAGGCAAAGGTGTTAAGCACGACCTTATTTTGGCTTTTTGAAGCGATCCATTGGCGCGTTTCGCGATGATCCAAGAAAAGTCCGGTGTCCAAATAATCCGATAAATTGATTGAAAAAGAATGCCCATATTCTTGAACCGTGATTTCTTTTTGCGGAGAGGATTTTGGAAGAGCGATGTTTTTCTTTGTGCGATCTTTGTAAAAAAAATCTTGAATATTCAGAAGGGTTTTTAAATTTTCCTCCATTTCTTTCAATAATTCGAGTCGAATGGTGTCGAACACATGAATCACGGCATTGTCTTTATAAATATCAATGGCCACAGGAAAATTGCGGTCCGTGTGGTTGTAAAGACGATAGGCTTCGAGGCGGTTTTGCTTGAGGTAAGGCGCGAGGCGAATCAGGGAGGATTCTATGAGAAAATGAATAGAAGACATGATGGAAGTTGGAAATTAAATGTTGCAGTGATTTTCAAAATTATTCCGTTAATGCTTCCAATTTTGCCTTGAGACTTTTACTCTTGAGAAGTTGATAAAGAGAAATCGTCAGCAATCCAATTTGAATCACCAACCCCGCAGTAAACCCGATCGGAATTGCGTACAAGCCCATTTTATCCAACAACATTGCGCTCACGCCCATGGTCACCGCAATCGTGCTCACGTGAATCAAGGACGGGCGTTGGGTGTTTTTGAGGGCATAATGCGCACGGGCAAGCAGGTGCATTCCGCTCTCAAACGGGATGGAAATTGTGTAAACCATGAGCAAAGCGGCCGTGGCTTTAATCGCGGTTTCATCGAATTGTCCTCCTCCGAATAAAATTTTGATGGCCGGATAACTCACGAGCGCCAAGGCTCCGCCCGCCAATCCGGTGTAAACCGCGGTTTTGATGCCTCGACTTTTTATAATTTCTCCAAATTTACGATATTTTTTCTCTGCTGCAGCCGTCGAAAGTTCGGCAAAGGCTGCGAGGGAAATGGAAATTCCAATCAAACTCACGGGCACGCTCTGAAAATTGCGCGCAAAAGAATAAATGGTCGTACTCCCCGGATCAAGTTGAGTGGTGAGTCTAACAAACCACCACAACATGAGTTGCCACATCCCGAGCTGTGCGATTTTTGGGATCATGAGCCATGCGGTTTCTTTCATGGCCGGAGTAAAACCCAAGGTCCATTGAGGTCGATACCCGTAACGAATCATGGCCGGGACACGAATCAATAAATGTAAAAAGGCCCCTAAAATCGTGCCCATCACAATCCCCGTGGTTTGAAAATGAGGCGCAAAAAATAAAACACCGAGAATGATTCCCAGGTTATAAAGAGCGGGGGAAAGCCCATACCACAAAAACTCTTTGAGGCTGATGAGCACATTTCCAAACATATTACTCAACGTGAAAAACAAAGGAGACAACAACATGAGGCGCGTTACCTGGATGTATTCATGTTGTTGTTCCGGAGAAAAACCCGGAACCAACTGATTCGCAATAAAGGGAAGAATCAATGCGAAAATTCCACAAGTGATGACAAGGATGATCAGACATAAATTTAAAATTTGATTGGTGTACGTGATGGCTTTTTCTTTATTTTCTTTATCCAATTGCGTAAAAATCGGCACAAAAGCCGCGGACAAG